>JAKQKY010000136.1 GCA_029560415.1 Bacteroidota bacterium
TTGTCGAGAAAAAAGTCGTATTGATAATATTTATTTTCTTCTTCCAGGTTTTCATGTAATGCATGACGAATGTTGATCTTTTCTTCGCCCGACAGTTTTAGTACCTGTTCAGTCATCCCCCTGTTAGAAGATTGGTATTCAAATTTGAAATCGCTGAAATAAGCCGCACTGATGTAGTACATTAATTTGCCCCTGATAAATTTCAGGTAAAAGCCTTCATCATCAAAATTAAAAGTACCGTAATTGTAAACGATATCTGTAACACTGTTACTATCGATCACCCTGATGGCACTGTGACCAAATATGGAATACAATTCTTCGCCGGGCGTACAGGTAAGCAAAGATATCCTGAGCCTGGAACTGTCCTGGGCCTTTGAATTTAGATAGCAGGCACCGGTTAAAATAAATAACAGAAGAAAAATTTTCGGAATTATTTTTTTCATGACAGTTTATATACACGAATGTATCAAATGTAATTAAAGCTTTTTCGGCAATGGTTGAAACAACTGGTTACCTGCTGTAATTGGGCGCTTCCTTAGTAATGGCAATATCGTGTGCGTGGCTTTCCCGCATGCCTGCATTAGTGATCTTAACGAAACTGGCCTGTTGAAGGGCTTTGATATCTGCCGCACCACAGTAACCCATACCCGCTCTTAGTCCACCGCTGAATTGATGCACAACTTCACGAAGACTTCCTTTAAAAGGAACCCGTCCTTCGATGCCTTCCGGAACGAATTTTTTAACATCATCTTCAACATCCTGGAAATACCTGTCATTGCTTCCCTGTGCCATGGCACCCAGGGATCCCATGCCACGATATTGTTTAAATTTTCTTCCTTCAAAAATGATGGTTTCACCCGGGCTCTCTTCTGTTCCAGCAAATACATTTCCCATCATAACAGCAGTAGCTCCTGCAGCCAGGGCTTTTACCATATCACCGGTATAGCGGATGCCGCCATCACTGATTATGCCGACCCTCCTGTTTTTTAAAGCAGCGGCCGCTTCCATTACAGCAGTGATCTGCGGAACCCCGGTACCTGCAACAATACGGGTTGTACAAATAGATCCTGGCCCGATGCCAACTTTTACAGCATCCGCACCCGCATCTGCCAAAGCAGTCGCACCAGCTGCTGTACCAATGTTACCGGCAATGACCGGCAGACCTTTGAATGTTTTCTTGATATTTTTCAGTGCTTCTATTACACCTTTGGTATGTCCATGGGCGCTATCCAGGCAAATGATGTCAACCCCTGCATGATGCAGCGATTCTACTCTTTTTAAGATATCCTGCGTAATACCAACGCCAGCGCCTACCAGCAGCCTGCCAAAAGAATCTTTGATAGAGTTTGGGTAGCTGGTTAGTTTTAGGATATCCCCAAACGTTACCAGGCCAATGAGTTTTCCTGACCGGCTTACAACCGGCAATTTTTCAATTTTATTTTTTTTGAAAATTAATTCTGCTTTTTTAAGATCGGTACCTTCAGGTGCAGTGATCAGGTTGTCTTTGGTCATGATGGTACTTACCTTCTGGCGCATATTCTGTTCGAAACGAAGGTCCCTGTTGGTGAGTATGCCCACGAGATTCTTTTGTTCATCAACAATGGGAATGCCACCTATCCTGTTTTCCCGCATGAGCCGCATGGCTTCCCCGATCGTAGCATCTGGCTGAAGGGTAATGGGATCTAATATAAGCCCGTTCTCACTTCTTTTTACTTTTCTAACCTGGTCGGCCTGTTGATCGATGCTCATGTTCTTATGAAGGATCCCCAATCCACCCTCCCTGGCAAGCGCAATGGCTAAAGAGGCTTCTGTAACGGTATCCATTGCTGCACTCAACATAGGTATGTGCAGGGTGATTTTCGGAGTAAGTTGTGTTTTGATATTTACATCCCGGGGCAGAATCTGGGAATAAGCCGGTTCCAGTAGTACATCGTCGAAGGTTAAGCCTTCCCTGGAAATTTTGCCTGGTTTGTTCTTTGCGGAGGATTTATTTATTGTTGCCATAGGCAAAGTTAAAGGAAAAAGGAAAATGACGTGGCAATGGCTCCGGGTTTTCTCAGTTGATTTTATAAGATTTTCCCGGCATCGTAACAATGATCCCGCCCATTTCGAGCGACAAAAGCGCAGCAGCTACCATGCCCGATCCCATGCCCGACCTGTTGTATAATTCATCGATATGTATATTGCTTTTTCCCAGGATGAGATCGAATATTATTTTTTCGGGTTCAGTTAGATCCGGGAAAAGTTCGCATTGTTTTCCTGGAGCGTTTTTCTTTTCTTCTTTCCAGTTCATGGTTTCTAACAGGTCATCCGCACAAGTGATGAGCATGGCCTTATTATTTTTGATAAGATAATGACAGCCTTCACTTTTAGAATCGGTCATGCGGCCTGGAATGGCAAATACTTCCCGGTTATAACTGTTTGCCAGTTCCGCAGTAATCAATGAACCACCCTTTTTCCCGGATTCAATTACAACGAGCGCATCGCATAGTCCTGCAGCAATGCGGTTTCGCCGGGGAAAATTCTGCCTGTCGGGATTAGTGCCGCTTCGGAAATCGGTGATCAATCCTCCGGCTTGCATCATTGCTTTAGCGAGTGATTTGTTTTGTGGCGGATACAGCCTGTCTAGCCCATGAGCCAAGACTCCAACAGTGGGAAGATTATTTTTCAAGGCAGCTTTGTGGGCCAAAGAATCAATGCCAAAAGCCAGCCCGCTTACGATCAGTATATCGCTTCCCCGTAAGGCATCAACCAGTTTTTCACAGGCTATTTTTCCATACTCAGAATTATTTCGGGTACCCACGATCGTTATGATCTTCGCGGAATTCAGATCGGCCTCACCCCGGTAGTATAATAAAGGCGGACTATCATAACAATGGAGCAATCTTTTTGGGTAATTGGTTTCTGTGATAAAGAGTGGGGTGATCTTATATTTTTCTATAAAAGAGAGCTCAGCTTCGCACAGAGTAAAATCTGTAAACGATTTGATGCTGTTTGCCCGCACGGTGCCAATGCCTTCCATGTGTTCAAGTTGCCGGCGTGGGGCTTTGAAAACAGATTCGGCATCTCCATACCTGGCGATAAGGGCTTTGGCATGTACATCCCCGATCTGGGGAATCATGGTGAGGGCTACCTGGAATAATAGATCATTGTTCATACAGTACGATCGAACAATGATACATAAAAAAGCTAATTGGAAACGACGTTTAATTCTGTTCTTCTGTTGAGGGATTTCCCCGATTCTGTATCGTTTGATGCAACTGGTTTTGTATCTCCATAACCCTTAGCAACAAGTCTTCCCGCCTGAATTCCTTTCGAGATAAGGTATTGGGTAACGGCCTTTGCCCGGCTATTGCTGAGTTGCAGGTTAACGGGCTGTTGACCCACATTGTCGGTATGACCACTGATCTGTATATGCAATTTTGGATTGTCATTTAATAATGCGACCAGTTTATCCAGTTCGCTTAAAGAAGCAGGTTTAAGATCGAACTTATTTACATCGAAAAAGATATTCTTTAACACGATGGCAGCACCAGGTTCGATGGGTTGCAAAGGAATGTCAACGGTGAAAAATGAATCGGTTGTGTTTTGAATAAGGGAAAAATTATCAGAATAAAATAAATATCCTTTCCGGGTAATGTTGAATGCGTACTCTTTTCCTTCCGGTAAAGTTACCAGGTAGTTACCGTCTTCATCTGTTTGCAACCTTGATATTAAAAAGCGGTTATTCACTTCCGTTAGTTCAACTGTTGATGGCAATCCGGCCTTAGTTTTCTTATCGTATACCCGTCCTTTAACCCAGAGTGTTTTTGCCGCTTTGATATCGTCACGCAATTGGAAGCGATACAGGTCGAGCCCGCCCCGGCTGGCCAGGCCTTCGCTGGCATAATACGAAGTGCTTCCGTCGGATGCTACGATCAGTGACCCTTCATCGTCAATTGTATTGATGGGATACCCCAGGTTATCCGGCTTACTCCAGGTACTGTCATTTAATTTACGGGATACATATAGGTCAGTCATTCCATAACCCATGTGTCCGTTGCTGTTAAAATACAACGAACGGTTATCGGCGTGAATGAATGGGCAACCTTCGTCTCCATCTGTATTAACATCTGATCCAAGATTCTGCGGTCTTCCCCATTTTCCATTTGGCTGGCGATGGGTGACCCATATATCTTTTCCGCCAAACCCGCCCGGTTGACTGCTGGCAAAATACAGGTCTTTTTTATCGGGCGAAAGGGAAGGGGATGATTCCCAGAAATCAGTATTTACGGTAGGTCCCAGGTTCTCAGGTTCCGTCCAACCGCCATTCTTCGTTTTATAAGCAACGTACAGATCGCAGCTTCCTTCACCTTCGGGATAATTACAGCCGGTGAAAATAAGCCATTGGCCATCCTGCGAAATGTTCTGTGCACCTTCATTTAAATTGGTATTTATCTTTCCGGTTACCGGTAACGCCTTGCTCCAGGCTCCGTTAATGAGGTTGCTTTCAAAGAAATCCTCATCTTTATTGATTCGCCTGGTGAAGATCATTTTTTTGCCATCGATCGTAAGAGAAGGAAAATATTCCAGGTCAGTCGTGTTGATGCTGTCACCCATGTTCTCGGGGGTAAATACATACTTCCCTGAAGGATGGTCAGCAGCATATTTCAAAGCGAATTCATATACCGATTTACGGTAGCTTGCCGCTTTAATACTCCGGTCGTTAAGTCCGGGCGTTTGAAGAAATCTATTTACCGTATACAGTGCTTTGTTAAACTCGCCTGTTCCGGCAAGTGAAATAGAGTAGGGTAACAGGTATGTGTCGGAAAAAACAGAATCCATTGTAAAAGCAGTTTCAAAATCCCTGACCGATAAAGGATAGTTTTTCATATCTGCGTATATCCCTGCCCGTGACAGATAAACTTCCACGAATTTAGGATCAAGCCTGAGGGCTTCTTCGAGGTGTAAAAGACAATCGGTAAATCTTCGTTGAACAGCTTCTTCATAGGCGCTCTCATAGATATCCCTGGCTTTCTTATTTACATTATCAGGGTTGTACCATTGAGCATTCGAAAAAAATATATGACCTTGAAATATGAATAGTAGTAATATGAACTTCAGACAAAACCACCTGTATTTTTTCATAGAAAGATTTGATGCTTGAAGGTAAAACGAAAACCAGTCCTATTTATGATGAGATTGTTAAAAACTATGCAAATGAAATGCCGTTTTTGACCGCAATGGGTTCATGGTCAGGGCACTTCAATGTATTTGTGAATCTGGAGGGATAGTTCCCAGCGGGGATTTGCTTTAATATATTCCACGATCAGCGGGGTAACTTCTGCCGCTTTATCCCATTCGGGTTGCAGGTAACATTTACAGGAGTCAGAAACCTGGGAGGCATATTTTTCAGCCCATTCGAAGTCGGATTTATGAAATATAACCACCTTTAATTCATGGGCCAAAGGAACGATAGCCGGCAAAGGTGCTTTGAATTTTTTCGGTGAAAGGCATATCCAGTTCCATCGTCCACTCAGTGGATGGGCACCGGATGTTTCAATATTGGTTTCAAAACCTGCTTCCTGTAATGCCATCGTGAGGTTATCCAATGAATGCATCAGGGGTTCACCACCGGTTATCACCACCAGTTTAGCAGGCGTTTTTTGAATCAGTGATACGATTGTTTCAACACTCAGCTTAGGATGTATGGATGCATCCCAGCTTTCTTTAACATCACACCATACGCATCCTACATCACAGCCGCCGAGCCTCACAAAATAGGCTGCTCTTCCCTGGTGGTATCCTTCGCCCTGGATGGTATAAAAATGCTCCATCACGGGGAGCAATTGGGTGATATCTGTTTTTTTATCCTGCAAAATATATTGATAATGTGTTCTTGAAAATGGTTTGCCTATCTTACTTGCTGAAGCCAGGCTTGGTAAGTATTCTGTAACAATCCTGCAATCGTCATCAATCCTACACCACCAGGTACCGGTGATATGTAGCTGCACTTTGGTGCCACCTGCTCAAAATCCACATCACCTTTTATGGCGAAGCCTGATTTTTTAGAGGGGTCCTCAACCCGGGTAATGCCCACATCTATCACTACTGCACCTTCTTTCACCATGTCGGCTTTTAAAAAGCCGGGAATTCCCAGGGCAGCCACAATGATATCAGCCTGCCGGCAATATGCTGCAAGATTTTGTGTTCGGCTATGGCACACCGTTACTGTGCAGTTGCCTGGGTTGGTATTTTGATTTAACAGGATGCTGATGGGCCTGCCAACAATATTACTCCGGCCGATCACCACTGCATGTTTACCGCTGGTTTCTACCTGGTAATGTTTCAGCATCATCATGATACCAAATGGGGTAGCAGGTATAAATGTAGGAAGGCCCTGGACCAATTTGCCGGTGCTGATGGGATGAAAACCGTCTACATCTTTTTCAGGATTAATGAGATTGATGATCTTTTCTTCATTGATATGTTTGGGCAAGGGCAACTGAACCAGGATGCCGTCTACGTTTTCATCATTATTTAATTGTTCGATGGCACTTACTAAATCAGGTTCCAATACATCATTCTCAAATCTTACCAGGCTGCTTTTGAAGCCAACTTCTTCGCAATTCCTGATCTTGCTGGCCACATAGGTTTCACTGGCACCATTATTCCCGATCAATATGGCCGCCAGGTGTGGGACTCTTTTTTGAAGCCTGTTACTTTCTTTTATTTTTTCCCGGAGGCTGTCTTTTATCTCCTGCGATACCTTTTTACCATCTAAAATCTGCATGGCGCAAAATTAATTAACAAAAGTTGATTTAAGGGTATTGTTTCCACCGGTTTGAATGGTGTAATGATTTTACCTAACTTAGGTTTCCGTAAACATCAAATGCTTTGAGAAAAAAATATTCAGTTTTATTGGGCATGGTCTTTTGCATGTTCTCCCAACAGTCGATTTCACAATCTCTACGCTATGCGGTGAGTATGCCGTATATAAACCTCACTGCCTATAGCAGGCAACAGGTTGATGTTTTTTCATTTACCGCCAACCAGGCCGCACTGGCGGCTGTAAAAAAGCCCGGAGTGGGGGTTTACGGCGAGCAACGCTTTTTATTAGCCGATAATAGTGCGTATGCACTGGCGGCCGCCTTTCCTACTAAAATGGGCAATTTCGGATTAAAGGTCAATTATGCGGGATTTTCCAATTTCAATGAAAATAGTGTTGGCCTCGCTTATGGCCGAAGCCTGGGAAATAAAGTTGATATTGGTGTTCAGTTTAATTATTATGGTTACCGGATTCCTGTTTATGGAAATGCTTCGGCTTTAAATTTTGAACTCGGGGCTATTCTGCATTTAACCGATAAGTTAAATGCCGGTGTACACTTGTATAACCCGGTGGGAGGAAAGCTTGGTAAATCAGGCGATGAAAAACTCGCTTCTGCATATTCATTTGGAGTTGGTTATGATGCATCTGATAATTTTTATGTGAGCACTCATTTCACGAAAGAAGAAGATAAACCGATTAACGTCACCGGTGGGGTACAATACCAGTTCAAGAAACAGTTTTTTGTGCGTGCAGGCTTTGTAAGTGAAACCGGTAGCGGGTTTGGAGGAGTTGGTGTTTCCTGGAAAGAGCTTCGTCTAGACGTATCCGGTAACTATCATCCACAGCTTGGTTTTTCTCCCGGCATTTTACTTACCGCAAATTTTTAGTTAAGAAAGCCATGAGGAAATGTACCATCATATGCTGTTTTATTTTATCATCTTTCTATTCATTTGGACAGGTAACGGAAACGCCTAATAGCAGTACCGAACAGCAGCTCGAGAATGTAACAGAGAATAATGAAGACCTTGAAACGGAAGATGATTCTTACCTGCAACAGATGATCCAGTTCCAGAAAGATCCTGTAAATATTAATACGGCGGATGAACTCCAGTTAAAAGAACTCATCGTCCTTACGCCTATCCAGAT
>JAKQKY010000137.1 GCA_029560415.1 Bacteroidota bacterium
GGAGTGTTATTTTAAAATGCTTACCATGTATGGCGGAGAAACCCCGGGAGTTGGTATTGATTTAAGCGGTGAAGATGTTTACTATGAAATTAAGGACGGTTATCTCTATGGTTTTTCAAAAGGAATAGTTATATCAAATGCTGCTGATATCTGGCTTTTTGAAGTGGACTTTGACTCATGCACCGTAGCCGGTGTGGAGATTGCAGCGCCCGATACCGCTAAAGTAGTGTTCAGGACTTCCGAATGCGACTATTACAACTGTGATATCGCCAACAACCTGGTGTCGGCGGGTGAAGCAACCGAGATATCCATCCTGAGTTCAACATTTTACAATTTTACTATTGATCAGATCGGCATTAATTATCTCCCTCCCGTCGATAACAACAATTTCCGGTTTGCCTCGATGATCATCCAGAATAATTCATTTAACAATACCGGACAATTCTGTAACGGATTTGATTTTACCCGCACCGATGGCCGGGATGCCAATGTATTTATGGAAAACAACGCCGGGTATGAAAGCAAAGCTCCCCATTGTAAGATCAATGTAGCCAACAATTCGACGTCAACAACAATCTCCAATTCCAATACCTGGTACAAATATGCCGGTTTCAGTTCGTATACAAGCCAGACGACAAAATGGACCATCGGCAACAACCGGATTACCTACCAGACAGAAAATATCAGGGACGCTGTCATTTTTCTTTCAGGAAATGTTAAAACCAACAGTACTTCGGCCAGGGTGATCAACATAGCCATTGTTAAAAACGGAAATTCCACTACCCGTTATGGTGAAACCACGATCCGCATCCCCTCCAACAATTCCAACCAATCCTTTCAATGGTCGACCAATGTGTACGTTGAAAACATGGATAAGACCGACTACCTGGAACTCTGGATCACCTCTGCCAGCAGCGGGGATGTATTGACCATCGACGACCTGAACTGGTATACCAGCACCCATTGATTATTAAACCCATGAAACCATTAGCCATGAAAAATAAGGTACACATATCAGGATGTTGCG
>JAKQKY010000138.1 GCA_029560415.1 Bacteroidota bacterium
GGAGTGTTATTTTAAAATGCTTACCATGTATGGCGGAGAAACCCCGGGAGTTGGTATTGATTTAAGCGGTGAAGATGTTTACTATGAAATTAAGGACGGTTATCTCTATGGTTTTTCAAAAGGAATAGTTATATCAAATGCCGCGGATATCTGGCTTTTTGAAGTGGACTTTGACTCATGCACCGTAGCCGGTGTGGAGATTGCTGCACCCGACACAGCTAAAGTGGTATTCAGAACTTCCGAATGCGACTATTACAACTGTGATATCGCCAACAACCTGGTGTCGGCAGGTGAAGAGACTGAGATATCCATCCTGAGTTCAACATTTTACAATTTTACTATTGATCAGATCGGCATTAATTATCTCCCTCCCGTCGATAACAACAATTTCCGGTTTGCCTCGATGATCATCCAGAATAACTCCTTTAACAATATCGGGAATTTCTGTTCGGGATTTGATTTTTCGCGTACCGATGGCCGCGATGCCAATGTATTCATGGAGAACAATGCCGGATATGAAAGCAAAGCGCCGCACTGCAAAATCAATGTGGCCAATAATACTACCTGGACAACAATCACATCAGCCAATACCTGGTATAAATACGTTGGTTTCAGCAATTATAACAGCACAACTACAAAATGGACCATCGGCAACAACCGGATTACCTACCAAACTGAAAATATAAGGGACGCTGTCATTTTTCTTTCAGGAAATGTTAAAACCAACAGTACTTCAGCCAGGGTGATCAACATAGCCATTGTCAAAAACGGAAATTCCACTACCCGATATGGTGAAACCACGATCCGTATCCCCTCCAGCAATGCCAACCAATCATTTCCATGGTCGACCAATGTGTACGTTGAAAACATGGACAAGACCGACTATCTGGAACTCTGGATCACCTCTGCCAGCAGCGGGGATGTATTGACCATCGACGACCTGAACTGGTATACCAGCACCCATTGATTATTAAACCCATGAAACCATTAGCCATGAAAAATAAGGTACACATATCAGGATGTTGCG
>JAKQKY010000146.1 GCA_029560415.1 Bacteroidota bacterium
TGGGCTGGATCAAGATTTTACCCGGACGTATTAATAATTATTACCCTAAAGACTGGCGTATTCTTAACAAGTAGGCAGGGTTTTAACCAACTTATTTACGCATCTTTGCAGCTGTAAATTTTTTTTCTATGAAAAATTTAATCTGGTTATTCTTTTTTATTCCTGTATTTGGGCATGCCCAGAAAACGCATACGGTTGCCGCAAAAGAAAGCCTGTATTCTATTGGCAGGTTGTATAATATTCACCCGAGAGAACTGGCAGCCTATAATAATATTTCCCTGCAAACCGGGTTGAGCATCGGGCAGGTAATACAAATCCCTGCCAAAGCAACGATACCACCTGTTACCACAACGGCTGCACCAGAAAAAACCATTGCCCCGGTTACACCAAAAACGAAAACAGCACCGCTGGTTAAAGTTCCTCAATATCATAAAGTAGCTAAGAAAGAAACCCTGTATCACATCAGCAAGTTGTATAAAAATGTTTCCATCGATGATATTAAGAAATGGAATAAACTCAGCAGTGACGGACTGAGTGAAGGAATGAACCTGGTGGTTGGCTATAAAATGGAGAAGCAAGCTAACGCAGAAGAAGAAACGAAAACAGAACCAGCCATTGTACCGCCGGCAAAAATACCAGAACCTGCTAAAACACCCGAAGCTCCAAAAGCTCCGCCTGTTGAACCCAAACCTGTCATCGCTGAACCTGTTAAGGAAGAACCCAAACCAATCGTAAAAGAAGAAGTAAAACCAAAACCTGTGGAAACGCTGAAACAGGAAACAGTTATCAGCAAGCCAGGCAAACGTTTTAACGGAGGTTATTTCAAGGGATTGTATGATACACAAGCAGCGACATCAGCTTCAGTAAAAGAGGAAAGCGGTACGGCCGGTGTATTTAAAAGTACCAGTGGCTGGGATGATGGAAAGTATTATTGCCTGCATGATACTGCCCCGTCCGGATCGATTGTGAAGATCACCAATACCGCCACCCAGAAAACCGTGTATGCCAAAGTACTGGATGTGATGCCCGACCTCAAACAAAATGTTGGACTAATGCTGCGATTGAGCAATGCGGCGGCGGATGAACTGGGTGCAGGTGAAAATAATTTCGACTGTACGATCGTGATATTGAAATAGTCCTAGCTATTGACGTCCTTTATTTCGAGGAACGAAACAATATTGTATAAATCATCACCAGAGCGAAAGATTGCTTCGTACCTCGCAATGACGCTTATTTAATTTTTTATTATGCCGGTGGATCTGCAAAACGGTAACCACGCAGAAAATCGGTCACGGGCATTCTTTTCTTTCCTTCCAGCTGAAGATCTAAAATATTTACATATCCATCGCTACAAGCGAAACGCAGGTAAGTCTTTTTATCTGTTTCAAAAGTGCCGGGTAGTGATGTTGTTTTTTGCAAGAGCTTTTCCGTAGCAAAGACCTTCATTTTTTTTCCTTCCAATTGCGTGTAGGCAGCAGGGTAAGGTGATAAACCCCTCACCAGGTTGTGTATCTGCGCAGTTGTTTGATGCCAGTTGATTTGGCAGGTTTCGGTAAATATCTTGGGGGCGTGTTGTAAAATAACTGCATCGTCAGTTGTTGAACCAGGTTGAGCTATTTCCGTTATTTCATCTGTTGATAATTTTTCCAGCGTTTCCAATAAAAGGCTGGCCCCGGCTTCTTTCATTCTGTCATGCAGTTCACCTGCATTCTCATTTTCCCCGATTGGTAATTTGGATTGTAGTAAAATATTGCCTGTATCTATTTCATGTTTCAGTTTGAAAGTTGTTACACCTGTTTCCTTCTCGCCATTGATAATGGCCCAGTTGATGGGCGCTGCGCCTCTGTATTGAGGTAACAGGGAACCATGCACATTGATGGTGCCGAGTGGCGGCATATTCCAAACCATTTCGGGTAACATCCTAAACGCAACGACTACCTGCAGATCGGCTTGCAGCGATTTCAATTGCTCCAGGAATGCAGGATCTTTCAGTTTTTCGGGTTGTAAAACAAACAAGTCTTTTTCAACGGCGTATTTTTTTACGGCGCTTTGTTGTAGCTGCATACCACGGCCCGCGGCTTTGTCGGGTGCGGTGATCACCCCAACCACCTGGCAACCGGCCTGCACAAGTTTATCTAGTGAAGCAACGGCGAATTCGGGGGTGCCCATGAAAATGATGCGCCAATCTTTTAGTGTTTTTTCGTGCATGATGAGTTTGCTGCTTAATCCTCAAAATCAGTATAGAGCAGGTATTTGTTACGGATATATTTAAAACGCTTCAATCCCGATTCCCAACTTTTCCTGATCTCTTCTTCTGATAATCCATCTTTTATCTGCTTCATCAGCACGTCGTTACCCGCGAGTTTATTAAAGAAATTATTTTTTAAGAAAAAGCTATCCTTGCCGGGAAATAATTTATATGCTTCAATCAAATAGCTGAGCTGAATTTTCTTATTTACTTTCTTGAGTACTTCTGCTTCGCTGCCCGAAAGGTTCCAGCCATAACAGGTTTGGTTAAAACATTTGCTGCTTTTAGCGCCTTCGTTTGGTTTGGGTGTGAAGCTGTAAAGTTTTTTGGGTAAGGTTGGATGACCAAAAACCTGGAAGGGCTTGTCGGTGCCTCTTCCTTCGCTGAGCACCGTTCCTTCAAATAAGCAGGTTGTTGGATACCAGTAAATGGATTGCATTTCTTTCAGGTTCGGCGATGGATTTACCGGCAGTACATACCGTGTATTGTGATCGTAATTTTTGCACTTGATCACCTGAATATGAAAGGGCGTGTCAACAGAAGGTTCTGTTGTGATGTTATATGCATTGATCTTATTAGCCAGTTCCGATAACCTGTTTTCACCGGTTAACATCAACGCGTATTCGCCGATGGTCATGCCATAAACAATCGGCACCGGTTGCATACCAACGAAGCTGGCAAATGCAGGCGACAGAACGGGGCCATCAATGTAAAATCCATTGGGATTGGGCCTGTCGAGTATGAGTAAGGGCTTATGATTTTCCAGCGCTGCTTCCATAAAATATTGCAGCGAGGAGATGAACGTATAAAACCGAACACCCACGTCCTGTATATCAAAGATGAGTACGTCAACATCGCTCAAATCATCAGCGGTTGGTTTTTTATGATCTCCATACAGACTGACCACAGGTATTCCTGTTTTTTTGTCCACTGCATTGGATACATGTTCACCTGCATCGGCCTGTCCACGAAAACCATGTTCGGGCCCAAAGATCTTCTTAATTTTAACACCTCTTTTTAACAGGGTATCTACCAGGTGTGTACTTTTTACCATGCTTGTTTGATTGGCGAAAACCGCTACTGTACGGCCTTTCAGCATGGGCAGGTACACTTCCATTCTTTCGGCACCGGTGATCACCGAAGCACTGTTATTGGTTTGCGCCCAACAGGTAGTGCCGGATAGTAAAATGCTTACGACGAATATGTTATGGATTAACCTTTTCATACATCAAAGTTGGGTAAAGTTTTTTAATTCGGCCAAGTAGAATATAATTTTTAATTTGCCGGAAATTTGTGATCGATCCTTTCATTTTCCCGGTTGAATAGTATTGGAAAAGTACAAGAGTGCGACGCAACGATGCTGATGTAAGGTACATCAGCTGGTAACATAATCATTAAAAAAAACACTATGCAACAAGTTAAAGAAGGTGATGTAGTAAGAGTACATTACACAGGGAAGCTTACATCCGGGGAACAATTTGATTCTTCTGCAGGCCGCGAACCACTTGAATTTACAGTTGGAGCGGGACAGATGATTAAGGGATTTGATGCAGCCCTCCCAGGCATGAACATTGGCGATAAAAAAACGATCAACATCGCAGCAGAAGATGGTTATGGTGAAAGAAGTGAAGATGCCATGATCCCTTTTCCAAAAGAAAATGTTCCTGAAGATATGAAGCTGGAACCAGGGATGACATTGACTTTGAGCAATCAACAGGGCCAGCCTGTACCGGTTGTTGTGGTGGAAATTAAGGATGATGTGGTTATCCTGGATGCCAATCATTTCCTTGCCGGACAAGAACTGATATTCGATATTGAACTGGTAGAGATCGTTTAATACACAAACTTTAAATGGGTATATGAAGCCCTGAAACCTTTTATGTTTCAGTTACTTCATATACCTTTTTTATTTTTTTAAGATCTCCTGGAATACCACCAACCCAGCCAGATGCCCGATAGTCCCCAGCCAACCAATGCGTCGATCATTTCTCCTTTGAGCACATACCAGCCTATGCCCATCCAGATATGGCCGATATACCAAACGAATAAAAAGCTCACAAGCCCAAAGATCAATGCCGTACTGAAACCATTGTAAAAGCCTTTGCTCTGTTGCCTTCCAATGATCACACAACAAAGCCACACACAAACGAAGCAGGTGAGAAATCCCCTGATCATGTTCATGAGCATGTCATTGTGATGGGTTTCATGATAGGTGACCATGGCCCAAGGCTTGCCTTCAATACTTTTGGACAGTTTTTCATAATCTTCGCCCGAAGAATTAGGAGGAAGGGTTGGCAAAATATATTGTCCTTCCTGTTTCAGCGTGTTGCTGAGCGTGTTCAACAGGCTATCCTGTGCCGGCGTATAGCTCATCGCTTTTTCGTGGATACCCAGTACCGTCCAGGACAAACTTTGCCAGCCAAACAGTAAGATGGCTCCAACCAGGGAACCGAGGAAGATCTTTTTCATGATATGTATTTTGGTTTAAATGAACAGAAAAGTAAAAACTTACCACCTTAAATGCAAGGGTTTGCTAAGTTTGCATTCAAATAGTTTTACACGTATGTTGATTAATCTTTTTACAACTGCCATTCAATTAAATTAAAACAAGACTTCATGATACAGATCAACGCCAGTATGCTGGCAGAACGGTTTATGCGCTATGTACAGGTAGATACCCAAAGTGATCCTGTGAGTGAGCTTTTCCCCACCACTGAAAAACAAAAGGACCTGTCGGTTATCCTTGCAGCAGAACTGAAAGCCATGGGATTATCGCAGGTGGAAACGGATGCTTACGGTTATGTATATGCGACGATTCCTTCGAACAGTGATAAGAAAAATATCCCGGTCATTTGTTTCTGTTCACATGTAGATACCGCACCGGATTGCAGCGGTACGAATGTGAAACCTTTGCTGCATCGTGCATACAGCGGGCAGGATATAACCTTGCCCGATGATACAACACAGGTGCTGAAAATGACGGACTCGCCTTATTTAAAAACCCAACTGGGTGGCGATATCATTACTGCCAGTGGTCTTACTTTACTCGGTGCCGATGATAAAAGCGGCGTGGCCGTGATCATGCAGGCCGCTCAATTCCTTATAGAGAATCCTTCGGTGAAACATGGAGAGATCCGGATCGTATTTACACCCGATGAAGAAGTGGGAAAAGGAACCGCAAAGATCGACATGAAAAAACTCGGGGCTTC
>JAKQKY010000179.1 GCA_029560415.1 Bacteroidota bacterium
CGCATCAGTAAAAATATCAGCAATTCATTGCTGGTGAGTGGCGCCATAGCAAAGGGAAAATTCACCAGGAATATAATCACTCCGCTCGAAGGAAACCAGGGCCCATACCGCCTGAAAGGTGCCAACAACGAATTGTATTTCGTGATCCTGGCCGGAACAGAAAGGGTGTTTATCGACGGGGAATTATTGCAAAGAGGAGAAGACCAGGACTACGTGGTGAACTACAATACAGCCGAACTAACGTTTACACCTAATCGCCTCATCACAAAAGATCGGCGTATCCAGGTAGAATTTGAATATGCAGATCGTAATTTCCTGAACTCACAGTTATATGTAAGTGATGAAATAACGTTGAATAAAAGATTATCGGTGAACCTGGCGGCCTATTCCAATTCAGATGCCAAAAATTCTTCTATCGACCAAACCCTGGATGTTTCACAAAAACAATTCCTGGCAGGCGTGGGCGACAGCATCGGCAATGCATACCTTTCAAATGCTGTAAGGGATACCTTTTCGCTTGGTAAGATCCTTTATAAAAAGATCGATACCCTGTACAATGGAGTTATTCACGATTCCATTTATGTGCAATCTTCCAACACGGCCGACATATTGTATAATTTATCTTTCACTTACCTGGGACCAGGAAAGGGAAATTATAGCCAGGTACTCAATGCAACCAATGGCAAACTCTTTCAATGGATACAACCCGGACCATCGAATGAGAAAAGAGGGGAGTGGGAGCCGGTTACGCTTTTTGTAACTCCAAAGAAACTACAGGTTTTTTCCGCAGGTATCGATTATCTGCTATCACCTAATACCAAAGTGCAGACGGAAGTAGCATTAAGCAATTACGACCTCAACCTTTTTTCAACAAAAGATAAAGGGAACGACAAGGGATTCGCTGGTAAATTCAGCATTGTAAACAGCGGCAGATCCGTGTCATTGTTTTCTAAAAAATGGAACCTGCAATCTGCTGCAGGATACGAATTTGTACAAAAGCGTTTTAAACCACTTGAAAGATTGCGGAATGTAGAATTCTTACGCGACTGGAGTCTTCCCTATGAATCTGAAGCAGCTGATGAACGCATTGCCACTGCTTCTGTAAAGATCACCGACAGCAGCAACAACGGTCTTAAATACGAGATCACCAACTACAATCGCAGTGATGATTACAACGGGTTCCGTCATATCGTTGACCAGTACTCGAAGATCAGGGATTGGCAGCTATCAACAAAAGTCAGCCTGGTAACATTTAGCAACCCACAACAAAAGGGAAATTTTTTCAGGCCTGGTATCGATATCAAAAAAGAACTGAAACAGCTCTGGCTCATGCAGCTTGGTATCAAATACACCGGCGAACACAATAAGCTATTGAGTAAGATTGCCGATTCGCTTACAGCCGCCAGTTTCGGATTTAATATTTATGAAGTATACCTTAAATCGAACGAAGCTAAACTTAACAAATGGGGCGTGTCTTTTTTCAGGAGAAACGATTTGTTGCCTTTTGGCAAATCATTGCAGGAAGCAGATCATAGTAATAATTATAATTTCTTTACTGAATTGCTGAAGAATGAAAAGCACCAGGTGAAATTCAATATTACTTATCGCAAATTGCATATCGCAAACAGTTTGCTCAGCAAACAAAAGGAAGATGAAAGCCTCCTGGGCCGCACAGAATATGCCATCCGGGAATGGAATGGATTGGTGACCGGTAGCTTCCTGTATGAACTGGGTTCGGGGCAGGAACAGAAAAGAGAATACGCCTATGTGCCTGTGGCCATCGGGCAGGGCGAGTATACCTGGATCGACTATAACGGAAACGGCATTGAAGAACTGAACGAATTTGAAGTGGCCGTGTTCCAGGATCAGAAAAAATACATTCGCGTTTACACACCGGGTAATCAATATGTGAAAGCAAATTACCTGCAGTTCAATTACAGCATTGATCTTAATCCTTCTGCTGTGATAAAAAATCCAGCAGCCCGGGGCATAAAAAAAATCCTGATGAAAACGAATACATCTTCAGCGCTGCAGATCAGTAAAAAGAATATCGCAGATGGAAAATTCTTATTCAATCCTTTCAGCCAGGCCCTGGTGGATACAAGCCTGGTAAACCTGAATTCATTTTTCTCCAATACATTGTATTATAACAGAACAAGCACCAAATGGGGTTTTGAAGCCACCCACAGCAAATCTTCCGGGAAATCACTCCTGGCCTATGGTTTCGAAAGCCGCAACCTGCGTAGTTTCACCAGCAGGCTCCGTGTAAACCTCACCAGGAACTTTGTGTCGAATTTTATTTACAGGGATGTGCGAAATAGTCTTGCCAGCACGGGCGTTAAATTCGACAACCGCAATTACCTCGTTAAACAACAGTCATACGAACCAAATCTTACCTACATCTACCGGTCAACGTTACGTGCCAGCCTGGGCTATACGTTTACGGATAAACGAAATACTATAGACTCCCTGGAGAAGTCGGCTAACCATGCACTTTCAGCGGAAGTGAAGTATAATATCCTATCCAACAGCAGCATCAATGCAAAGTTTACTTTTAACCAGATCAGTTTCAAAGCCTATCCCGGTGCAGCCAACAGTACAGTCGGTTTCATTTTACTGGATGGATTATTGCCAGGTAAAAATTATTTATGGAATGTAGATTTTACCAAACGAATTGCCGGGAACATTGAAATCAACCTGCAGTATGAAGGGCGTAAGCCAGGAACAGCCACTACCGTTCACGTAGGCAGGGCTTCGGTTCGAGCCATTTTTTAAAATAAAAAAACGGCAGACCTGCTGCCGTAAATCATTTGTAACTTGAAGTATGTTTTAACCGAACAACCCGCCTTTTTTCAAAGGCCTGTAAGCTTCACCCACTTTAAATCCATTGTTATATACTTCTATCTTATAATCGCCTGTGGAAAAATTGGCATTCTGTTTCCAGTCGAAACTAATGGTCTGGCGTTTATTCTGAATATAATTGATCTCCAGTTTCTGGGTAAATATTTTCTGTTCTCCTTCCCGTGTATTGAACGTACCTGAACCCAATTCCTGTACTGAGAAAGGTTTTCCATCAGGGCCGGTGATCACTACATATAATTCTTTGGTGCCCGATTGGGTGATCATATTTTCATCCAGGTCGAATGAGATCCTTAATTTATCTACTCTTTTAGCTGTACTGGTGACCTTTTCTTTGCCATTGCTTTTTTCATTCACTCCAATGATGTTGAAATTGGAAGCATGCAGGGTAGAGCCGATGTCGATCAGGTTTTCCTTATCTTTTATTACTACCAGGGAAGAATCAAAATCCTTCTGCACCTTGTCACGTTGCTGGGTAACCACTGTTTTTTCCTGTGCCAATTGTATTTTTTGTCCCTGGAGAATCTCGATCTGTGTTTTATAACCTTCTATATCTCCATTAAGCGAAGCTATAAGTCCTCTTGCTTCTTTTAATTCTGCTGCAGTTGCGTTGGATTTAGATAACAATGCCTGGATGCGTTGTTTCTTTTCACCGATCTCGCGGTCTTTGGCAGATATCGCACTGTCTTTTTTTGAATTGGATGTTTTCAACATATCGTATCGCATGGTAGCATCTTCCAGGTCTTTCTGCAATTCATCACGTTGACTGGTGGTGGAGGCGATAACCGTTTCCTTTTGCTGGATGGTTTCCTTGGTATTATTTTTGTCCCAGATGATATATCCCCAGGTACCCAGGAGGGCCACCACAAGGGCCCCGGTTAAAATACCCCGGACATTGCTGCGCTGGCTTGATTCAGCCGCAATTGCTTCTTTGGGTGCTTCAAATTCGGGAAAGTTTTCAAAAGCCATATGTAAAGGTTTTTCAATGATAAAGTTAAAATACAAATTTGACTACTCATAGAGAAGTTACCGTATTTTACCCTCAACAGTCATATTTATAGCTGTTATTCCTAATGTTTTCCAAAACTATGCCAGTTTTTTATAATAGGAAGCCATCTTGTGCACAATCATGTGAAATTATTTTAGATTGCAGCCAAATAGATTGCTAATCAATGAGCGCCGAAAAAATACTCAGTTCCTGGAAGAAAAAAGACTTTAAGCCGGTTTATTGGCTCGAGGGAGAGGAGGAATATTACATAGACATGCTCATGAATTATGCAGAACACCAGATACTCCCCGAATCCGAAGCTTCATTTAATCTAACTGTTTTTTATGGAAGAGATGCCGATTGGGCCGCTGTTATAAATGCCTGTAAGCGTTACCCGATGTTTGCCGAAAGGCAGGTGGTTTTGCTGAAAGAAGCCCAGCACATGAAGGACATTGACAAGCTGGAATCTTATGTAGAATCTCCACTGTCTTCCACCGTTTTTATCGTGGGCTATAAAGCCAAATCGCTCGACAAAAGAACCCGTTTATACAAGCTTATAACGAAATCAGCCGAGCTGTTCAATTCTGCCAAGATAAAAGATGAAAAAGTGCACGAATGGATCGCAGAAATGGTGAAGTCGAAGGGATATACCATATTGCCAAAAGCGATTAGCCTGCTGGAAGAGCATATTGGAAATGATCTAAGCCGCATCGCCAACGAAGTAGATAAATTATCGGTCAACCTGCGGGATAAAAAGAATATTGATGAAGATGACATCGAAAAATTCATCGGCATCAGCAAGGAATACAATGTGTTTGAATTACTGGCGGCTATTTCAAAAAAAGATCTGTCAAAGGCCATCCGCATCCTCAATTATTTTGAAAGCAATCCCAAGGCCGTACCCATTCAAATGGCGTTACCGGCATTGTATTCGCACTTCAGTAAAGTGTATGCAGTTTATGGAATGAATGATAAATCTGACCAGGCACTTAAACCTTTCTTTTATTTTAATGCCAATTCATTAAAGCAGGCAAAAGACATGATGGCAAATTATGGCTACCCGGGCATGGAAAAACTGATCCTGTTATTGCATCAATATAACCTGAAAGGAGTGGGGGTAGGCGATACCGGCACTTCCGGCGCATCGCTAATGAAGGAAATGGTGGTGAAAATGATGATCGATTAAATGTTCCAAACGTTCAAGACGTTCCATACGTTTGAACCTTCCAACGCCTTAAACCCTTAAACCCTTAAACCTTTAAACCCTTAAACGAATTAAACGCCCTCATCCTCCCGCCGCCACCTTATCCTTCGCCAACTGTTCCTTCAACTCATCCAGTCCGCTGAATTTAACTTCATCGCGTAAACGCTTTTTTATCTTTACCTGGAGCCTGCTGCCATAAATGGTTTCGTCAAAATCAAATATATTCACTTCAATCACCAGCTTACTGCCATCAACGGTTGGCCTGGTGCCAATGTTCATCATTCCATTATATTTGTTGTCATCTTCTTCTATCGCTACCTCTACCGCATATACGCCGTTTGCCGGTACGAGTTTTTGTTCGTCCAGAATCCGCAGGTTTGCGGTAGGATAACCAATGGTACGGCCCAGCTTATTGCCTTCTACTACGGTACCACTGAAGAAATAGGGATAACCCAACAGGTCATTTGCAGTGGAAATATCTCCAGCCAGCAATGCTTCTCTTACCCTGGTGCTGCTGATGGTAATGTTACGGAGAATATGTTCGGGGATCTCTTTAACCACGAATCCAAACTTTGGAGCTTCGTTTTCGAGTAAACGATAATCACCTTCACGGTTGTTGCCAAAGCGGTGGTCGTACCCGATAATGATGGTATGCGGATGAAATTTATTCACCAGGAAATGTTCTATATAATCTCCGGCGGTTTGTTCTGCAAATGTTTTGTCGAATGGGATCACCACAATATGTTCAATGCCCGCTTCGTGTAGTAGGCCATACTTTTCTTCCGGGCTGTTTAAAATGAATATTGGCTTTTTGGTGCTGGCCACCACCTGCTTGGGATGCGGGTAAAACGTGATCAGTACCGGGGTGCCATCCACCGCAGCAGCTTCCCCGATCAACTGGCGAATGATCTGGCGGTGGCCAAGGTGTACTCCATCGAACGTTCCGATCGTGATCACAGCCCTTTTAAAAATGGGCAACTCCGAAATATTTGTATGAACCTGCATAAATAAGTGGTGCAAAACTAATTGATAATTTATTAATGGATAATTGATAATTGAAATATAGTTTTGCAACTCAAGCATTCATATGAGTCTTTACGATAAAAGGGGAGTAAGCGCCCAGAAAGAAGAAGTGCACGCTGCCACCAGGAACCTTGACCAGGGCCTTTTTCCGAACGCTTTTTGTAAGATATATCCAGATTACCTCGGTGGAGATGACAAATGGGTAAATGTGATGCATGCCGATGGTGCCGGAACAAAAAGTATTCTCGCCTACCTCTATTGGAAAGAAACCGGCGACATCAGTGTGTGGAAAGGTATAGCGCAGGATGCTATCGTGATGAACCTCGATGACCTGCTTTGTGTGGGCATCTACGACGACATTATTTTCAATTCTACCATCGATCGTAACAAAAGACTTATACCCGGTGATGTACTTGAACAGGTGATCCAGGGTTCACAGGAATTATTTGACCGGTTGAAAACATTTGCTGTGAACATACACTATCTCGGGGGCGAAACTGCGGATGTAGGAGATGTCGTTCGTACCGTAGCCGTTAACGGTACCATGGCTTGTCGCTGGCCAAAAGATAAGATCATCAGCAATGAAAAGATCTCGGCAGGTGATGTGATTGTTGGCCTGGCGAGTTATGGACAATCAACTTATGAAACTGTTTATAATAGTGGTATTGGCAGCAATGGACTCACTTCGGCACGACATGATGCATTGAGTAAATTTTATGCTGAACATTATACAGAAAGTTTTGATAATAGTCTTTCTCCAGAAGTAGTGTACATCGGTAAAAATAAATTAACCGATCCGGTGCCCGGCACACAACATCCTTCAATTAATATTGGTCAGCTGATCCTTAGCCCTACGCGTACTTACGCCCCGGTGATGAAGGAATTACTGCAAAATCATTTTGATAAAATACATGGCTTGATCCATTGTAGCGGTGGCGGACAAACGAAATGCATGAAGTACCTGCCGGCTCCTTTCAAAGTGATCAAAGATAACCTGTTTGAAGCCCCTGAAATATTTAATATCCTGCAGAAAAACAGCGGTAGTTCCAACAAAGAAATGTATGAAGTATTTAATATGGGTTGCAGGCTTGAAATTTATTGTAAACCTGCAGATGCTGATATCATGATTGCTGCAGCCAAAAAATTCAACATCGATGCACAGGTGATTGGGAGGGTAGAAGCCGCCGAAAAGAAATCACTCCATATTATGTTGAAGGAGGAAACGTTGGTTTATTAAAACCGGGGATTTTTATTATTCAATCACAAATGTGATGGGTTGGTTCCTGATTGCACTCACTTTTTTCCCGTTTTGAGTTGCAGGCAGCCATTTAGGCCCGTTCCTGATCAGTGCAACACAGGCTGCGGCTGTTTTACTATCCTTGTAATTGATGGCTTTCACGTCTCGGGTATTTCCTTCTTTATCCACGATGAATTGAATCATGATCTTATAGGTACCTGCTTTCCAACCTTCATTTGTAGGAATGTTCGCATCCAGGTTTTTTTGTAAATATTTTCTCCAGCCATCAGGGCCACCAGGAAAAGAGGCTTCTTCCTGCACCTTACGGTAAACCGTAGCCGAATCATTTTGTGAAAGCGATACTGCAATATCTTTATCGTAAAAGCTAAAAGACTTCCCTGCGATGGTCTTTAATCCACTTCCATCTTTACGGGCTATGCGCACATTGTCAAACGTCATACTGCTGCCACTGATTAGTTTATTCATCAGCTCCTGTGCCGGACTTAACGAAGCATCAGTCAGTTGTACAACCTGTACATGTGGAAATCCTTCTCCATGAAAATATACATCGAAGGACTTAATAATATAATGTTCATCATCGCACAAAAGTTCCTTGATATTTTTTAATTCAGTCAAACGAATCCTGCTGCTCTTAATACCCGACAGACTGAATCCAGGATCCGGTGCTGTTGTTAATTCAATGGCTCCATGGGCTCCTTTTTCTCCGTATTTCTGCATGGCATCGGCAGGTTCCAGTTTGCGCAATGTTTGAAAACCACTGGCTGAAAGTCTACGGATGGTCTCTGCACTCACCGGTCGGGTATTTAAAACATACAGGTAATTTTCATTAACAGGAAGTCCCAGGTCTCTTGCTTTATTTGTTACAGTATGATTTTGGCCATTGATCACAACATCCTGGCTGGCATTTACCCTTTCAGATTTCTTAGCATTTTCCAGCGATTCCCTGAAATCAGGCAAATCCATTTTTCCAGGAGCAAGACTGGTTTTGTTTGTAGAAGTAGTTTTGGCATCTTCATTCACGGAAGGAATGGAGCGGATAGATGACTTGGCTGCAGCATACTGCTCAATGGCTTTTAGCATGTTACGGGCGAAATCTTCCATACCATCTGTTGATTGCAGGTATTCTACATCTTTCCGGTTGCTCAGGTAACCAGCTTCAACCAAAATCGCCGGGCAGGTTACATGCTGCAAAATCCAGATGCTACGTTGTTGTTGTAAAGGATTTTTGGCTACCGGTAAACTGTATTGCGATTGAAACGTTTGAATGACGGCCGATGCCAGTAAATTACTAGATTCACTGTTGGCAAATTCATTTCGGGCAACCCGTACCGATAGTCCCGATTTGCCTGTCACTTCTTCCGAGTTTTCTGTGTCTATGTGAACAGAAATGAACAAGTCTGCACCGGATTCTTTGCTGAAAGCTGATCTTTCTTTAAGGGTCAGGGTTTGATCCTTATCCCTGACCAGAATGATCTGTAATTGCTTATTGGTATTGAGTTCGCTGATCTTCTTAACCAATGCCAGGCTCATGTTTTTTTCTTCGATCCCATTTGTTGATACAGCGCCCCGATCTGCACCGCCATGTCCTGCATCCACCACAACTTTTAGAATGGATTGTGTGGGTTTTTGCTGATCAACGACATAGGTCTTTGCTTTCAGGCTGAATGCAGCCAACAGGAAAAGGATCAGGGGAAGCGCCAACAGGCGGCTGAAATAACCGATACGGCTTTTGTTTTTGTGTAACATCAGTAATCGTCGTTTTATGGGTGAATGGAAAAAGGAATTACCAAGATCAAATTGCTGTGTGGGGTAAGCAGCATGTAAGATCATGGCTGCAAACTCGGCGGTATCGCCTTGTTCAATGGCTTTCTGATCGGCGATGAATTCGTGGATCATGTTCAGTTCTTTACGCATCAGCCAGAAAATCGGATTGAACCAATAAATCACCATGATGATGTTGATGAATAATTTATCCAGGCTATGTTTCTCTTCAACATGGGCCAGCTCGTGTTTAAAGATCTGCTTACCTGTTTTGGTTTGTATATCGATGGCATTGTTCCAGAAAATGAACCGGAAAAAGGAAAACGGTGTTCCTTTCGCATCTGTTTTAATAAATTGAATATTATCCAACGGAACTGCAATACAATGTTTTAATAAATGCCGGATCTTCAGGAGGGCCCGCAGCATCATGAACAAAAACGAAACACTGATCAAAACATATAAAAACATACTGGCGCTTTCCCAGTTCACGTGACCTGCTTTACTATATACAATTACTTCATCAAGATATTCATCGCCTGCATTTACTACCTGCAACATCCGAAGCGCAGGCGCCTGAACGGTTTCGGCTGAATGCCAGATATTGAAATGCATCATTGGTGCCAGCATGGAGATAACAATTGATGCCAATAAATAAAACCGGTTATACCGATGAAAGATCTTATTGCGCAGGAAAAGCCAATAATACCCGAACAGGATGGCCGCACAAAGCGTGACTTTTAAACCGTAAAAAGCAAATGCCAGCATGAGTTAATGTTTTATAATCGATAAATCTGATTCCGTTTCTGGTTTCTTGTTTCTCGTTACTTCGTTTCTGGTTATGTTCTAATAAGCAAATCCGTGTCATCAGCGTCATCCGTGTCATCCGTGTATCAATATCCGTTTCTCGTCTCTGGGTTCTCGTTATATTCTAATATGCAACTCCCTAATCCGTTTTTACCACAAAGCGCACTAAGCACAAAACCTACAATGTAGTATTTAACAAAAGGGCCAATATTCAATTTTCAATATCAAACATCCTGTATCCCGCATCTCGTATCCATTATCCAGCATCCCCAACATCACTTCTTCTTCAACTGCTTTAACAACATCTCCAACTCCTCCACGCTCAGGTTATTTTCTTTAACCATGAACGACACTGCACTGCTGAAACTTCCTTCAAAATATCCTTTCACCAGGTTCTTCATGGTTGATTTGCTATAAGCGTCTTTGCTGATCAAAGGATAATACTGGTGCGTACGCCCGAATACCTCTATGCCTATGAATTCCTTTTCCGTTAATATCTTCAGGATTGTGGCCACGGTATTATTGTGCGGTTTAGGGTTGGGGAGCGCATCAATGATCTCGCGTAAAAAAGCTTTGTCAAGCTTCCAGATCACCTGCATGATCTGCTCTTCTGCCTTCGTTAATATTTTAGCCATTTGTTTCAATTGATGAAGTAAAACTAAATACTTAGTTTTATAACTAATAAATTAGTTATCCACATTTTAACAGGTTTGCGGGAAAAAAGTTTTCCGGCCTCGTGTTCAATCAGTTAAATTTGCCCACGTGTTGATGATCAGTCTTGATAAACAGTAATGCCAGTTCTGCATCGATCAACATCAATCAAATACCAAACCATCAGCGATTCATAAAAAACAGATAACCACACCATGTCTCAAGCGATCATAGAACTTAGCCACATAAACATTTACCAAAGCGGAAACCTCATTCTAAGCGACGTGAATATTTCAGTAGATAAAGGAGAATTCGTTTACCTGGTTGGTAAAACGGGAACGGGTAAAAGCAGCCTGCTGAAAACCATGTATGGCGACCTGGAATTAAGGGAAGGAGAGGGATGGGTTGCCGGGCATAACCTTCGCGAGCTCACATGGAAAACGGTTCCATTCCTTCGCAGGAACCTCGGTGTAGTGTTCCAGGATTTTCAATTGCTTACCGATCGAAATGTAAACGAAAATCTCAAATTCGTATTGAAAGCAACGGGCTGGAAAGACGAAAAACTGATGGATGATAAAATCAGCGATGTGCTGGATAAAGTGGGATTGAAAACAAAAGGATTTAAAATGCCATTCGAACTGAGCGGTGGCGAACAGCAACGCATAGACGTAGCCCGTGCACTCCTCAATTCACCCAAACTGATCCTGGCCGATGAACCTACGGGTAACCTCGATCCCGAAACCAGCGATGAGATCATGCAACTGTTGTTTCACATCTGCCGCGATTACAACACCAGTATCGTAATGGCCACCCATGATTATATGGTGATCAATAAATTTCCGGCACGCACGATCAAGACAGAAGGTGGTAAAGTGTGGGACAATGCTAGTATATCCATGCAATAAGCTGGCGGGCGTTTTGCTCATTATTATACAATGATTTCAATACATCCATCCTTTGGGCACGCATAGACGCAGTAAAGGGAATATCGAAAAGCCTGCTGATTTCTTTTTTGAATTCCTGTTCTGTTGTTGCAATATGACAAAGCGTTTCAAGTCCCGATCCTGCAACTGCCTGCGGATTCACAAGGCAATGCCGGCCATGAAACAACGCATGCAGCAATTTTAATTTCACACCTGTTTCATTAAAAGAAGGAATGATATTTACCTGTGCTTTTCGCACCATGTCTTCCATATCTGCATTGGATGGATTGATCACCATACAGGATTGAGCATGGCTATGAGCCAGTGTCTGCAATGGTAAAGAGGGATCCTTCCCGGCAACAACAAAAGGTATCTCCAGGTTGTTGAATACATGATTCAGCAACCAGTCTGCAGCTTTTTCATTTTCATTGATTGATAAATTTCCCTGGTATAAACAAAAGCAGCCTTTATCGGGCAATCCATCAATGGCATCCCATCCTACAAAGGCAGGGAGGAAATCAGCCCGTTTTGCTCCAAATTCCTCTTGATATGTTTTTAAATCCTGCTGGTTCAATGGCCAGAAAACGGCTTTGTTGGCGATCGATCTTTCATATCCTTTTAAAAGCCTGCTCTCCCAGGCAAAGTAGATCTTCTTTACTATATTGGTTTCATGTTTTGCCAGTTGATTGTAATAACGGTATTCCACATTTTGCGGCCTTACAAATACTTTGCGATCCTTTAATTGATTTGTGTGAAGAAGATAGGTACAATGTATGCAATCCAGTAAAATAGGGTATTGATCATTTGAGAGATCTTTCAGCAACTGCACATCCCGCCTGGATTGTACAATATAGGGCACTTTCAAAGAAAAAGCAGCCAGCTTCCTTTTACGGGAATAATACTGAACCGATACACAATATTGCTCCAGTTCTTTTTGTGGTTTCCTGCTGCCGGTAAAACAATGCAGGTGAACCTTTACACCCAATGCATGCAAGGCTTTGATCTTATAGAAAACATCTATGGCTCCTCCATAATCTGCCGGCCAGGGAACATCATGCGCAACGATATGTAAATGCTTATCCAAATAACTGTTTATAAATGTTCAATAATTTTTTTTCTTCTTCCTGCCAGTTCAACGTTTTAGCAGCTTCCAGGCAGTTTTTCGACAACCGTTCCCATTTATCCCGATCCTGCAACAATTCATTTAATGCCTTTGCAATGGATTCAGATGATGTGTCATTTACCAGAACAGCCACTTCATGCTTATTGTTCAGTTCACGGTAAACAGGAAAATCAACACAGATCTGCGGAACTCCTGCATGGAGGTAATCAAAGAACCGGTTGGCCAGGGAAAAATAATTACTCCTGGCACCAGGCTCAAACAAAGTAATGCCGATATAAGCTTTCTGCGTTTGAAGTTTTAATTCAGCAGGCAGGAGCATTCCCTTAAATAATACCTTCTCTTGTAAGCCGGCAGCTTCTGTGATCTTTTTTGCCTGCTGCATGAAATTACCATCTCCGCAAATGACCAGCGGTACATTCACGTGTTTCATAGCCGGTATAAGCGTTTCAAAGCACCTGGCTTCGTTCACAGCGCCCTGGTATAATATGAACCTTTCTTTTTCGGGTAACTGTTGATGGGCGTCGTACAGTGAAATATTCCTGATCACTGCATACCGGCATCCATACATCCGCTCAAATTCTGCAGCTATGGGCTGGTTTACGGTGTATCCATGGGTGAACCAGGGTACGGTTTTTCTTTCGATCCATTTCCAAACCCGGTAAATGCGTGGCCGGGTAACGATCTCTTTCATTTCGCAAAAGAGTTCATGAGCATCATAGATGCGGGTTATTTTTTTGATGCGGGATAAATAATAACATGGTAGGATGCTGTCGAGATCAATGGCACAGATCCCGTTCATTTTTTGAAAGAGCAGGTAAAAGAAAAGCCTGGTATTATATTCAGCGTAGAAAGCAAAGCCTTTGTCGAAAAAGCAAAAAAGCCTTTTCTGAGTGAAGGGCATCGTCTTCAGGGGAATGGATGTCTTCCTTTTCCGGCCCACCAGGGTTACCTCATAACCTGCATTGGCCAGCGAGGTACAGATTCGTATCATTCGCTGGTCGTAGCTGAGGTCGTTTGTAACCGTAAAAAAAATAATGGGCAATGGGTTTATTTTACGCAAATAAAACGTTTTTTGCGGGATAATCTAAATGTACAAAACCAGGCTGCGTATTTCCTTGTTTCTATCACAGGAGCAAAGCCTTTTAGGACCTCATACGGAAATATCTTGCAAAACTTTCGTATAAAATTGCTAAATACTGCCTGCTTTTCATTTATTTCCATTACTTTTGCACCCAATTATAACAGAAATAAAACATCCGTTTTAAAAAAACAAAGAAATGCCGTATTTAACAATCGAGAAAAAAGCAAACATTTTCACAACGTATGGTGGTAAAGCCTCCAACACTGGTTCCATTGAGGGACAAATTGCACTGTTAACAGAGCGTATCAACCATATTTCTAATCACCTGAAGGGTAACAAAAAAGATTTCTCTTCCCAGAGAGGTTTGATGATGATGGTAGGTCAACGTAAACGTTTATTGACATACCTGAGCAAACATGATCTGACCGGTTACAGGTCACTGATTGAAAAATTAGGTCTCCGTAAATAATTTTTTAATGCGCCTCATTTGAATCATTCCCAACTGTTTTTTGCCGTTGGGAATTATTCGTTTATATCCATCTTATTTTACCGCAGGGAAACCTGCCCGAAAAAACATTTTACATGTCAGCTTTACAACCAAAATCAGTAACATTCGATATAGGCGGTGGCCGTATGGTAACCATCGAAACCGGTAAAATGGCCCGCCAGGCAGATGGCGCCGTTACCGTTCGCCAGGGTGATTGCATCCTCCTCGCAACTGTTGTTGCCAACAAAGAGCCAAAAGATGGCCAGTCATTCTTTCCATTATCGGTAGATTACCAGGAAAAATTCGGCTCTGCCGGTCGTATACCGGGTTCTTTCTTTAAAAGAGAAGCCAGGCTTAACGACTATGAAATTTTAACATCCAGGCTTATCGATAGGGCACTTCGTCCATTGTTCCCTGAAGATTACCTCTGCGATGTGCAGGTATTGGTATCCCTCATTTCTTCGGATAGCGAGGTAATGCCCGATTCACTGGCCTGCCTTGCTGCATCTGCTGCACTGGCCGTTTCCGACATTCCCATCCAGGAAATTATTTCTGAAGTGCGCATAGCCCGCATCGATGGTAAAATGATCGTGAATCCAACCCGTACCGAACTCGCCGCTTCTGATATGGAATTTATCATTGCTGCAACAGACCGCAACATCATGATGGTGGAAGGTGAAAGCAGCGAATGCCAGGAAGAAGACCTGATCAAAGCCATTGAACTGGCCCATGATGCAGTGAAAGTTCAGGTAAAAGCACAGGAAGATCTACGTGACCTTGTTGGAAGCAAAACCAAAAGGGATTATACCAAACCTTACCGCAACGAAGAATTAAACGAAAAGATTACCGGTTTCGCAAAAGATAAAATGTATGCCATCTCTGCTGCCGCTTCGGCCAAGCACGATAGAAGCGATGCATTTGATGCACTTAAAAAAGAAGTGAAGGAATTTTTAGGTGAAGAACTTGCTGATGCTGATAAAGCATTGGTGGGTCATTATTTCGGCGAACTTCAATATAACGTAGTAAGGGATATGATCCTCAACGAGCGCAAACGTCTCGATGGAAGAGGTACCGAAGACATCCGTCAACTGGATATGGAAACCGATATTCTACCAACTCCACATGGTTCTGCATTATTTACACGCGGTGAAACACAATCACTTACAACAGTTACTTTAGGAACTCCTTTAGATGAATTGTTGGTGGAAAGTGCTCACAAATCTGATTATACCAAATTCATTCTTCATTATAATTTTCCTCCTTTTTCAACAGGTGAAGTGAAAATGATGAGGGGTGTTGGTCGCAGGGAAGTAGGTCACGGTAACCTGGCCATGCGCTCTTTACGAAAGATGATGCCGGGATCGGAATATCCTTACACCGTTCGCGTGGTGAGTGATATCCTGGAAAGCAATGGTTCTTCTTCAATGGCTACGGTATGTGCCGGTTCATTGGCACTGATGGATGCGGGTGTTCCTTTGAGGAAGCACGTGAGTGGAGTAGCGATGGGGTTGATCAAAAAAGATGACAAATTCGCTATTCTGACCGATATCCTGGGCGATGAAGATCACCTGGGTGATATGGACTTTAAAGTAACGGGTACCCGTGATGGAATTTGCGGTGTGCAGATGGATATTAAAGTAGACGGTTTAAGTATGGATATCATGCGTGCTGCACTGGCACAGGCCCGTAACGGCAGGTTACACATCCTGGATGCCATGCACAATTGTATGTCGCAAGCCAGGGAAGATGTGAAACCACATGCTCCAAGAATGGTTAAACTGATCATTGATAAAGAATACATCGGAGCCGTGATAGGACCCGGTGGTAAAGTGATCCAGGAGATCCAACGCGAAACCGGTGCAACCATCAATATCGAAGAAGTAGCCAATGCAGGGGAAGTAAGTATCTTCTCTAAAGAAAAAGCCGGACTTGATAAGGCGGTTGCCTGGATCAATGGACTGGTAGCTGTTCCTGTAGTAGGCGAAACCTACGAAGGAACCGTGAAAAGTATCAAGGAATTTGGCGCTTTTGTAGAGTTCCTTCCTAAAAAAGAAGGTTTGCTGCACATCAGCGAAATAAGTTGGAAGCGACTGGAAACCATGGATGGTATCTTCAAAGAAGGTGATAAAGTAAAAGTGAAATTGCTTGATGTGGATCCACGTACCGGCAAATTCAAACTTAGTCGCAAAGTATTGATGCCAAAGCCTGAGGCGCAACCTAAACCATAAGGCCAGGGCTAAGAAACAAACACTATAAATCTATTCATAAGCTGCAGGCATTTTAAAAGATCCTGCAGCTTTTTTAATGCGTATGAACTACTACCAATTTTCATTTGATGTAATGCAAGCCGACGAGAAAGACCTGCTCATTGCCCGGCTTGCAGATGCTGGATTCGAAGGTTTTGAAGAAGAAGGAACCTTATTGAAAGCATTCGTCAGCGAAACGGATTTCAGGGAAAATGAATTTGAATCAATTGTTGAGTTAAGTTCATTAAGATACTTAAAATCAGTTATTAAGGAAACGAATTGGAATGAGAAATGGGAGAGTGGGTTCGAGCCTGTTACCGTTTTTTACCCGGGATCTCCCCGGGCATTTGCCAGGTTGCGGGCCGATTTTCATCCTGCTGATCAATCGGCAGAATATGACCTGCTGATCACGCCCAAAATGAGTTTTGGAACCGGCCATCATGCCACAACTTATCTCATGATTGAACAAATGAGCCAGTTATCGCATGAGGGTAAATCGGTTATTGATTTTGGAACTGGCACCGGTGTGTTGGCTATACTAGCCGAAAAGCTCGGTGCAACAGGAGTACTTGCCATTGATTACGACGACTGGAGCATCAATAATGCACAGGAAAATGTAGAAGCGAATCGTTGTAGTAAGATCATACTCCAAAAAGCAGATACTATACCAGCAGGGAATAAAGCCGATATTATCCTGGCCAATATCAACCTAAACATCATTCTCGCCAATCTCGATGCAATCCTGGCTGCTGCAAACCCAGGGGCAGATGTTCTTTTCAGTGGTATCCTGGCCACGGATGAACAATCCATCCTGCAGGCCCTCAGCCAGCAAGGATTCCGTATCAACAGCATCCTTAAAAAAGACAATTGGCTGGCCATCATAACCACAATTGGCTGATCACCAATTTTCCACAATATTAAATTATGGTTAAGTACTTGGGTTTTTGTCGTACCTTTACAATACTTCAACTATACTTTAAAAACCAATGAAAGAGTTGCTTCTTATCATTATAGCATATTTATTAGGGTCTATTCCTACGGCCCTGATCATCAGCCGAAGATTTTTTGGTATCGATATTCGAGATTACGGCAGTGGAAATATGGGAGCTACCAATACCTTCAGGGTACTGGGCTCAAAATACGGGACCATTGTAATGGTATGCGATATTCTCAAAGGCATGGCTGCAGTAGCCCTGTATAATTTCCTTCCTTATTATTATCACAACGAACTTGAACGTACGAATTTCATGATCGGTCTTGGATTGGCAGCCGTACTGGGACATGTATTCCCCATATTCGCCAATTTCAAAGGTGGTAAAGGGGTTGCTACTTTGTTTGGAATGATACTGGCCGTTCAACCAGTGGTTGCCATAAGCTGCGTTGGCGTTTTCATCTTTGTTTTATACCTCACAAGATATGTTTCTCTAAGCTCAATATTAGGCGCCATTATGTTGCCGATTTCTGTATTATGGATTTGGAATGAACATGAAGTGATGTATCGCATCTTTGCATTGCTGGTTGCCTTTCTTGTGGTGATCACACACCAAAAAAATATCGGCCGCATCCTTCGTGGCGTTGAAAGCAGGATACCCATTCTTAAATACCGCGACCGTAAAAAATCACGTCGCAGGATGGATTAAACCCGGTCATTACTACTTTTATCATTTCCTTATCATCTGTCAAATTAAACTTGGTACGCCAATTGTTTGTCTATTATTTCATAAAACCCATCGAACATGAAAAAAATACTATTTTCTTTTGCAGCTATAACGGTCATATTCGTGGCATGCAGCACCAATGCGGTTACCGGCAGGAAACAATTAGCCTTATTCCCTGAATCAACACTGCAGCAGGAAGCTCTTTCCCAATACCAGTCTTTTCTGAGCCAGAGTAAAGTGGTTGCTTCTTCTAATAATAAAGATGCAGAAATGGTGAAAAGGGTAGGTTCCAGGATCGCACAGGCCATTACATCGTATTATTCTCAGAAGGGACTTAGTAAAGAACTGGAAGGATACAAATGGGAATTCAACCTGGTAGATAATAAAGAAGTGAACGCCTGGTGTATGCCTGGTGGTAAAGTAGTTGTTTATACAGGACTGTTACCGGTAACTCAGAATGAAGCAGCACTGGCTGTTGTATTAGGCCACGAGATCACCCATGCCGTTGCGCATCATGGAAATGAAAGGATGAGCCAGGTTTCAATTGCACAGGGATTAGAAGTTGCTGGTAATATCTTTACCCAGAACAATCAAAAGGCTAATGCGATCTTCAATAATGTATTTGGGCCAGGTGCACAGGTAGGCGTTTTATTACCAAACTCCCGTAACCAGGAATATGAAGCGGATCATTTTGGGCTGATATTTTCTGCCATGGCCGGATACAATCCAAAAGAAGCCATTGCATTCTGGCAAAGAATGGCGCAGGCAGGTGGAGCCAATAAACCTCCGGAATTCCTGGCCACCCATCCTTCCGATGAAAACAGGATTGCCAAGATCCAGGGTTATATGGATGAAGCTTTAAGCTATTATAAGCCCATCGGCACCAAGTAAGAGATATACATAACTTTGTGATATATAACAAACTCTGGAATTTTCCGGAGTTTTTTTATCAGTATATGCGATTCGCATGCAAAAAAATGGTAAATTTGCAGACCCAAGGTCTTTTAACTGAAATCTTTGTACATCCTTAACCGGGGAGCGTCTTTTATTTCTGTTTCAATAAATGTTTTTCTCATCACTAATTTTTTATTGACTATGTCTGTACAAACATTATTCGAAAAACTCCAGTTAAAAGACGAAAAAAATATTCTGATCCAGGGCCTGCCTTCTTCTATCGAAAAGCAATTCATCAAATTATCCTTCGCTAAAAGTGTTACTCCGCTGCTGAAAGTGAAGAAAATTGAATTTGCCCTGCTGTTTGCGGTAAGCAAGAAACAATTGACAGAGATCTTAACTGACGTTATACCTGCTCTTCACAAAGAAGTTAAACTCTGGATAGCTTATCCGAAACCAACGTCAAAAATAGCGAGCGATCTTTGCCGCGATAGTCATTGGCAGATCATTGATGATTTTGGGTTTGAAGCCATCCAGCAGGTTGCCATCGACAATGTATGGTGCGCCATCAATTTCAGGAAATTTGAAGAAGTATCGATGCCCGTTGGCAAATTAGCCGTACGCCGTCCTTCTTTTTCGAAAGAACAGGTTGCCATGGCCATTTCGGAATAATGTAAATTCCCTCCTTAATTTTTTTATTTGTAGATCACGGTGCCGAGTTGGCGGGTGAGGTCTATTTCCATTTGCTTTAAATGCTGGTGTGTTTGAAGGCAAATGAGCTGTTCTTCAGGATCGGTGGCCTTTTCGAGCTCCGATTGATTTTCATCTATAAGCCTTTTTATTTTTCGCAGTTTGAGATAATTCAGGGTTGAAAAAACTTCTTCTTTAAACAGGTCATCCCTCGTGGCAATATGACCTTCATAGTGCTCCTTCCAATTATGACTGATATCGGTATTCACTTCCATAATATGAATGATGGCACTGTTCATTTCCTGGTTCTCGTGATAAAGAAAACTCCTGGCAGTGGGCTGTAATCCCTCTTCATACCATTTTTTATAGGTATGGATAATGTCGATCAGCAGCGGATTATCGATCATCTTATCAAGCTCCGTTTCTTCCATTTGAGAAAACATATAAGTAGCCACCGTTTGTCCTTCGGCCCAATCTTTTAAACCAAATTCGAGCAGGCTTCTTACCATGGCTTCTTCGTGTATGCGGTCTTTTTGAAAAAGAGCCAGCACATCACGATCTTCTTCCGGCATCTCTGATGCTGCAGGTATGACCGGGGTTTCTACTTTATGAAATGCCTTGTTCTCATCCTTGCTGATTTTTTCGCGGATGAATTTATTTACCAATGCATTAAAACCGGATTCTTCTATGCGCAGAATTTCAGAAACTTTTTTTACATAGTCCTGTCGTTGTGTGAAATTTTCTGTCTTGCTGATCTTCGAGATCGTTTCTGCCACCTGGTTTACGATCGCCGATTTTCGTACGCTGTCATTTCCTGCTTCCTGTAAGGCAATATTTAGTTGGAATAAAATGAAATCCTTTTTTTCAGCTTTTACAAACTGTATAAAAGCTTCCGCCCCGATCTTGTTTACATAGCTATCCGGATCTTCCTTATCGGGAATCAACACCAGTTTTACATTCAGGTTCTCTTCCAATGCAAGGTCAAGCCCACGTAACGCTGCTTTCACACCGGCACTATCGCCATCGTAAATGATGGTGAGGTTATTTGTATATTTTTTGATCAGCCTTAATTGGTCGATCGTAAGGGAAGTACCACCACTGGCTACAACGTTTTCAATTCCTGCCTGGTGCAGGCTCACCACATCGGTATAACCTTCCACTAATAAACATTCATCCGCCTTATCAATTGCCATGCGGGCAAAATAAGAGCCATACAGGATCTTGCTTTTCACATAGATCTCGTTCTCGGGAGTATTGATGTACTTGGGCGCTTTATCATTTGTTTTAATGATGCGGGCGCCAAAGCCAAGGATCTTACCACTTTGGTTGTGAATGGGGAAGATGATCCTGCCGCGGTAATTATCGGCCAGTCGATCATCGCGTTGCACCACTAGACCCGTTTTAAGCAGATACTCCTTATTGTATTGAGAAGCCAGTGCAGCTGTGGCAAGTTCATCACGGCCGGATGGATTGAAACCGATCTGGAATTTTTTCAGGATCTCTTCCCGGAAGCCGCGTTCTTTTAAATAACTCAGGGCAATATCCTGTCCCTCTTCTGAGTGAAAAAGTTTATCAGCAAAAAAATCACGGGCAAAATTGTTGATGATGAAAAGACTGTCGGCGGCCTGTTGTTGAATTTTAAACTCTGGGCTTGTTTCCGTTTCCTCCAGTTCAACATTATATTTGTTTGCCAGCCAACGTAACGCTTCCGTATAGCTGTACTTTTCATGCTCCATCAAAAAGCCGATGGAATTACCACTTTTACCACAACCAAAACACTTATAAATTTCTTTGGCAGGCGATACCGTAAACGACGGACTTTTTTCGTTGTGAAAAGGGCAGAGGCCGAGGTAATTGGTTCCTCTTTTTTTCAGTTTAACGAATGAGCCGATGATCTCGATGATATCGATGCGGCTTTGTATTTGTTGTATGGATGCCTGGCTGATCAAAATGTATAAGTCTGTAAAATTAACGGGAAATTGACTAAACTTTTATTAAAAAAATGGAGATACATATTTTGTCGATCACTTGGCATGGTTTATGAAAAACCACGTTAAAATGACAGAATAGTCTCAATAAACCAATATCTTTAACCCCTCAAAAAATACGATATGAAGAAAATTTATGTAGCAGCGATCATGATGCTTTCGGGCTTTGTGGGCATGGCCCAGGACATCGATGACATTAAAGACATGATGGCTAAATCGCAGTTCAAAGAATCCAAGGTGGCGATCGACAAAT
>JAKQKY010000224.1 GCA_029560415.1 Bacteroidota bacterium
GTGATGGTCCCCCTTCTGCCGGGTCGGCCTTCACCCTGGCTTTTGTGCATGGTTCGGGCTTCCGCACCTATTTCTCCATAGCTTTTCCCAATAAGCGGATTAAACCCACCGATGTCGATCTTCAACTGTTCGTCACCGGTAGTATTGTTGGATCCGAAGTTGTAAGTATTCCAAAGTATACGCTTCGCCTGCCAGGGCTTTACTCCATAGCTGAACTGTTCTGGAAAGCGCCTGGGATCTGCTGCTGCAGTGAATGCTTCATCTGCAAGTATGGCGGATGCGGAATGATGCCCATGGCCTGCCCTGCTATCGGGCGGAAACCTTTTAATGATGATATCGGGCTGGTATTGCCTGATCACCCATACCACATCGGCAAGGATTTTTTCCTTGTTCCAGATGCGCAAGGCTTCTTCAGCACTCTTGCTGAAACCAAACTCATAGGCCCTGCTGAAATATTGTTCTGCACCATCTACTTTCCTGGCGGCGATCAATTCCTGTGTCCTGATCAATCCAAGGTCAATTCCCTGTTCATCACCAATCAGGTTCTGGCCCCCATCCCCCCTCGTTAGACTCAGGTATGCGGTACGATATAATTTTTCTTTGGCCAGGTAAGGTAATAATGTATTGTTCTCATCATCGGGATGTGCGGCGATATATAATACCGAACCCAATACATTCAATTTTTTAAGCTGAACTAAAATAGAGGCCGAATGATAAGTGGTGGGTGTTTGCGCTTTTAATGTGTGAAAGCTGATCAGCACGAAAATAGAAACCAGGAAATGACGCATAAGCTTGAATTGATCTACGAATGTAAGTTATTGACGTTTTGATTCTTTACCGTTTGTAAAACAAAATACGGCACTTCTTAAGGAAATGATAAATCCGGTTAGATATACCCGGGGTCATATATATTGGTCTCTAAATACGATCTGAAGAATCAGTTACTTTTACTGCCCGGCCAGGAATACGGCATTGGTTAAAAGCAGTTTCCCGTTATCCCAAAAACTCCTGAATATTGGATTATCAGCAAAATATACAATCGTACCACGCCCCATTCCCTGCACGGCGATCACGGTGCCATCCTGTATCTTCTCCCTCACTTTACTTCCTACAAATCCTGCAACCTGGTTCTCCTTTTTGATCACCCCTACATTCCAGCTGTCTTTTGAAAATTCAAAAAGATAATCGTTTAGTTTTAGGGAAAAATAGTGATCGGGATAACCGAATGCCAGCGGATGACTATTATCCATTTCAAGTTTATAAATGGCCCCCGGAATGTTATTCACGATATTATCCCTCTCGCGGTTCTCATATTTTTTCAGATCAGTATAAGGCGAATCCTTGTCATCTTTTTTATCTTCATCCTCTTTTTTCATTTTGATTCCCCAATCACCTGAAGCCATTTGTGCTGCAGCATTCTCCAAAGCAACGATCCTTCCACCCTGCCGTACCCAGGTTTTAAGGAACAGGCTTCCTTCTTTATCGGACAGGAATTTATAGTTGCCATCGGGTATGATGATCACATCTATATTCTTCAGGTTTGCACGGCTTAGATCGGATGCATTGATAAGACTCAAAGGATAATTTAACTGTTGATCGAATAAATGCCATATCTCACCCGCAGCCGTAGACGAAGTATTTTCACCTGTAAGCATGGCGATGGTCTGTTTCCTGAGCAGGTGTATCTTTTCTGATCCGAAATCAAAGCCCGATTCCATGAAGCCGGAGGATACCGGGGTTACTGTAGCATGATGACTGGCCAGCAATTCGGCAAAAAGGTTCATCTTGGCTTCATTGCCGTTCTTTAATACCACCAGGGTTCCGCGGTCGAATTTTTTGCCCGCAAATGAAAAAGGCTTTTCTGCAAACCTTGTTTTGATACCATTGTTTAACAAAGCCGCCAGCAGTTTTCCATCGCTGAAAGCATGGTAATCTACCAGGTAAGCATAATCGCTTTTTGAAATATCTGATGTCTGGGTAACAGGGGCATTCGGTTCATCCGCCAGCTTTTCTTTCACTCCATAAGATTCTATTCCGTATGCATATGGCAATGCCCAGGCAGTAATGTCGTAGGTTACAGAATCTGCCAGTTTCGACACCGGTTCAAACAATACCCTCACCAGGTTAGCCTTCGGTTGTAAGGCAGATACCAGCAGATCGCCCTTTGCAATCGTATAGGCTTCTTCCTTGCCGGAGAAATAACGATACCCTTTAATGACTGTGCCCGATTTTACCTGGCTATATTGAATTTGATTGCGATCGAAAAGTGTTTTCAACGCAGCCAGTTTATTCGCTTCCTGCCCGCTTACTACATAGCTTTTGTAATTCCCGCTACCATTTTGCATGCCATCCGAAAAATATTTCTTAAACTCTGTATTGATCTTTTCTGCATTGCCTGAAGCCACTTCGATGGTACTAAGGCTGGTGGTAAAATGATGTGCGATCCTGTCTGCAAGTGTTAAGGTATCATCACCCACGGTGATCGCCAATCCTGCAAGGCTATGCCCGGCCTGCTCGTAGGTCATCCCGATGGATCCGTTATACGTCGGGTATGTATCACCGTAAGCAGGATAAAAAAGGTCGAAATATTCTTTAGTGAAATACAGCCAGCCGTTGGCATCAAAATATCTTGCGTGGTTCTTGCCAATGATCCCCTGGAAATTCCGTTGCCAGGGAGTGATCACTTCGTGAAAAGGCTCGGCCGCCGGCGCAAAATAATACGGGTTGGATGGATATTGCTCATGAAAATCGCAATGAATAGATGGCATCCATTCATTGTACACTTTAACACGCTGCTGGGTTTCTACCTGCGATTGCCAGGCCCAGTCGCGGTTCAGATCAAAATTATAATGATTGCTCCTGCCGCCCGGCCAGGGTTCATTGTGCTCTCGCGTATCTTCGTTGGGGTTAGCATGAATTCCTACAATGCCATTGTACCAGTGTACATAACGGTCACGGCCATCCGGGTTTAAACAGGGATCGATGACCACTACCGTATTCTTCAGCCATTCGTTGAGCTTTGCATTATTACCCGATAACAGTTCGTATAAAACCTTCATGGAAACTTCTGAAGAACTGGCCTCATTGCCATGCACATTGTAACTAAGCCATACAATGGCCGGTGCAGCTGTATTGCCTTGCTGATCTTTTAATAAACCCGTTAAGCGCAGGTTATTCTTACGGATATCTTCAATGCGACTTATGTTTTCGGCAGAAGAGACCACGGCCAGCAATAATTCTTTTCCCTCGTTCGTACTGCCATAAGTTTGCAGTTTCATCTGCGAAGGACGGGCCAGTACTGCATCCCGGAAATATTGCACAATGCGATAATGTTCGGTAAAGCGTTCGCCCAGTTTATAGCCAAGAAATTCGTCCGGACTTTTAAGGTTTTGTGCAAATACTGGTAATCCCAACCACAACAGGCAACTTACTAAAAGAATTTTCATATGTTCAATTGAGGCATGAAATTATTCAAAACCGCTCCTTTAAAAAATTAATTTTTGAATTCTGCCGGTTGTTATATCCCAGGACCTGCAGCCTCCGGTCTTTTGATATGATTGAACTTCCTTTATAAATACACTGTAATTTTGAATAAATTCCGTTGAGATGTATTCAAAAAAGAGATTATTATTGGTGCTGTTCTGTTGTATATCGGTTTTAACGGAAGCCCAGATAAACCCAAGACAGTACAGGATTCAAAAGAAGATCGTCTGCCAGCAAGGAGCGGTTGTTTCGGCGCATGCATTGGCCAGTGAAACGGGATTGTTGATGTTAAAAAAAGGCGGCAATGCTTTTGATGCAGCCATTGCTACGCAACTCGCCCTGGCAGTAGTATATCCAGGCGCTGGCAATATCGGCGGAGGAGGCTTTCTCGTTGGGCATATGGCCAATGGGAAAAACATCGTGATCGACTACCGGGAAACCGCACCCGCTAAAGCGCACAAGGATATGTACCTCGATTCTGCTGGGAAACCAATTAGCAAACTATCGCAGGATGGACATTTATCGGCCGGTGTACCTGGCACCGTAGCAGGATTATTTGCCACGTTGAAATATGCCAGACTTCCCTTTAAAACATTGATCGCACCTGCCATTGAATTGGCCGCCAAAGGATTTGCGGTCACCGATTCGCAGGCCGCAAGTTTAAACAGAACCAGGCAATCATTCCTGGCCCTAAATCGCAAAGCTGTTGCGTTTGTGCGGAACAGTGACTGGAAAAAAGGCGACATCCTGGTACAACCCGAACTGGCCGCAACCCTACGCCGCATCAGCCGCCAGGGCGTCAAAGGTTTTTATGCTGGCGAAACGGCCCGGCTCATCGTAGAAGAAATGAATGCAGGACAAGGGATCATCAGTTATGAAGACCTGGCACGCTATAAAGCAAAAGAACGGGTGGCCATGGAGTTCCTATACAAAGGTTACCGGATCATTACTTTACCGCTCCCCAGCAGCGGTGGAATCCTGTTGAAACAAATGTTTGGAATGATTTCAGGTAAGGATATGGGCGCATTTGGATTTCACAGTGCCCTTGCCATTCAATACATGGTGGAAGCCGAACGTAGGGCTTATGCCGACCGGGCTCAATACCTGGGAGACGCTGATTTTGTGAAAGTGCCCGTAAAAAAACTCACGAGTAATGATTACTTACAGCAACGCATGAACGATTTCATTCCCGGCAAAGCAGGCAGCAGCCAGTTATCGAAAGCGGGTACGATCGCAGAAAGTGAAGAAACCACTCATATCAGCATCATCGACAAAGATGGCAATGCGATATCGGTGACCACCACCCTCAATGGCAGCTATGGTAGCAAAACAGTGGTATCAGGCGCCGGTTTCCTGCTTAACAATGAAATGGATGACTTCAGCATCAAAGAAGGATTTCCCAACCTGTATGGGGTTACCGGGAGTGCTGCCAATGCCATCGCCCCACATAAAAGAATGCTCAGCAGCATGACACCCACCATCGTCTTAAAAAATAATCGCCCATACCTCATCGTTGGATCGCCGGGTGGGTCTACTATTCCAACCAGTGTATTTCAAACTTTGCTCAATATCATTGATTTTAATCTGACCCCGGAAGAGGCCGTTAACCAACCCAAATTTCATCACCAATGGTTACCCGACCAGGTAGAAGTGGAGCCCGATTTCCCGGAGGGAGTAAAGAAACAATTGACCGACATGGGTTACCGGGTTAATAAAAGAGACCCGATAGGGCGGGTAGAACTTATACTGGTTCGTGAAGTGTTTGGCCGGTTTATTACGGCGATCGGCGACAAAAGAGGTGATGACAGTGCTGCCGGCTATTGAACGATGGCAGACTTGCCGAAGAAATACAGATTCCCCTGTATATCCAGCCAGCTTGGTGGCAGCTTGTTAAGCTTTATCAAAATCTCAGATAAATAAGGCCTTACAGTTTGCCTATAGCACCCGATTGGCTATTTTTACAAATAATTATTTATTCTGCGGAGATTTTTCAAAATATTAAAGAGGGTTTTGCTGATACTGTTGTTATTGGTATTGGTATTATACGGACTGCTTCATTTATCGCCTGTACAAACCTGGCTGGTAAAAAAAGTGGCCAATAACCTGTCGCAAAAACTGCACACAAGGGTTACCGTTAAGAAAGTTGATTTTAGTTTTTTCAATAAGCTCGACCTGCAGGGATTGTACATCGAAGACCTTAAAAAAGATACTTTGTTGTATGCAGGCTCGGCCAAGGTGGATATCACCGATTGGTTTTTCCTGAAAGAAAAGATCAGCTTCAACTATATAGGCCTTGAAGATGCAGTGGTAAACCTCGAAAGATCTGATTCTACCTGGAATTACCAGTTCCTCCTCGATTATTTCAGCAGCCCGGGCAGCAGCAAGGGCGGCGGCAGTAACCTGCAATTTAATTTTAAGGAAGCCCATTTCAAAAACCTGTATTTCCGGGAATCCGACCAATGGGTTGGGCAAGACATGATCGTTTCCCTGAAAAGCATGGATATTAGCATTCGTGAGTTTGATCTTATCAAAAAAAGGATCTCTATCGATGAGATCGAAATGGATGCCCCTTATTTCTCCCAATCGAATTATAGTGGCAGAAGACCGCCGAAAGTGAGTGCTGCGAAAACGGCGGTGGCCATTGAAACCCCTACCGCGTATCAATGGAACAATGATGGCTGGGTGATGGAACTCAATAAACTAACGATCAGCCATGGCAGCTTTCAGAATGAAAAAGAAACCGAGCGTGCACCCTATATCGACAGGTTCGATGGACAACATCTATTGTTCACCGATATATCGGCCACTTTTCACCATGTATTATTCAGTAAGGATACTTTATCGGCCGACATACAACTCTCCTCAAATGAACGTAGCGGCCTGCAATTAAAAAAACTCCAGGCTTCGTTCAAATTCACACCTGAGATCATGGAGTTCAATAATCTTGATCTCATCACGAACAAAAGCCGCCTGCGTGATTATTATTCGATGCGCTTTGATGATTTCAATGAAGACATGAACAACTTCATTCACAATGTTGTGCTGGAAGGTCATTTTAAAGACAGTGAACTTAACAGTGATGACCTGGCGATCTTTGCACCCAATCTTGCTTCCTGGAAAAGAATTTTTTACCTCGAAGGCACTGCCAAAGGATCGATCGATAATTTCATGGCCCGGAATATGAAGATCAAGAGCGGTCATTCACAGGTAGAAGGCGATATTGCCCTGCGGGGATTGCCCGACATCAACAGCACATTTATCGATTTCAAAGCCAAGGGTTTGCAAACCAGCTATGCCGATGCAGTTGCCCTGTTTCCGTCGCTGGCCCGCGTCACCCAACCCCAACTGAGTAAGCTGGGCAATATCTTTTACAAAGGAAATTTCACGGGCTTCCTGAATGATTTTGTGGCCTTTGGCACCATCATCACCAATATGGGCATGGTAACGGCCGATCTGAACATGAAACTACCGGAAACGGGTATCCCAAATTATTCGGGCAAACTGATGACCACTAACTTCAGGTTGGGAGAATTCATCAACAGCAAAGAGCTTGGAAACATTTCCCTGAATGGAACCGTGAAAGGAAGTGGTTTTGCACTGAAAGAACTGAATGCCAATTTCGACGGAACCATTAAAGAGATCGGTTTCAACGGGTACAATTTTCAAAATCTTGCAGTGAAGGGAGATTTTAAAAAGAACCAGTTTACGGGTCATCTTACCATTGATGATCCGAATATCAAGATCAAATCACTGGATGGTACATTAAGTTTATCTGGAAAAGAAATTGCGTTTAACCTCGATGCCGATCTGCAATACGCTAACCTGCAGGAGATCCATTTTGCAAAAGAGAAGTTTCAATTGAAAGGTTTGTTCAGCCTGAATTTTACCGGCAACAATATAGATAACTTTTTAGGTACGGCCAGGGTGTATAATGCCGAACTCACGCACGACAGCAGTTTACTATCCTTTGATTCCCTTACCCTGCAATCATACAGGCAGGACGATAAAAAATATCTTTCCATCCGGTCGAATGAGATCGACGCTGACATATCGGGACAATTTACCATTCTTGAATTGCCCGATGCCTTCAAGGTTTTCCTCAGCCGGTATTATCCTACTTATATCAAGAAACCTTCGTACCGGGTAAGCAACCAGGATTTCAGTTTCAATATCAACACCAAGCAGGTAGATGAATACATCAGGCTGCTCGATTCAAGGCTTAGCGGTTTCAATGATGCCTCTATCAGCGGAAATCTTAACCTGGCAGCTTACGATCTGAAAGTAAATGCGCAGGTCCCGTTGTTTTCTTACGATGGAAAAACGTTCAGTAACATCAGGCTTACGGGTAACGGTAACCGTGACACGCTAAAAGCAGACATTGCTGCCGATGATATCCAGATATCAGACAGCCTGCATTTCCCTGCTACCAACCTGAAACTCACCGCCAACAATGATGTTTCGGAGATACAGTTAAAAACCAGTGCCGGTAAAACGCTGAACGATGCAGAAATAAACGCCAGCGTACAAACACTTGCCGATGGGGTAAAACTTCATTTCTTTCCTTCATCGTTCATTATTAATGATAAGAAATGGCTGCTGGCTAAGGATGGCGAACTCACCATACGAAAGAATTACCTTGATGCCAACGAAGTGAAGTTTGTGCACGACGATCAGCAGATCGCCCTTTCCACTGAACTGGATGATGTAACAGACCAGACACATATTGTTGCAAAACTCACGAAGGTAGACCTGGAAGATTTTGCGCCACTTGTTTTTAAAAAACCCTCTGTAAAAGGTTTACTAACGGGAACGGCTAACATACGCGATCCGTTTGGAAAAGTGATCATAGATTTTACGGGCAGGGCTGACAGTTTTTCGCTTGATAAAGAGTACGTGGGCAATGTAGATCTTACCGCTTCGGCCAATACCAATACCGGCCAGGTAACTTTCAAGGCGGGGGTGAATGACAGCAGCAATACGTTCGCCATCGACGGCAGTTATAATTACAAGGATTCATCGGAAAACCAGATGAATGTTGACCTGGTTGCCAAACGCATCCACCTGAAAATACTGGAACCTTACCTGGGTACTATTTTCAGCAGGATGGACGGATATGCCGCAACTGACCTGAAACTATCCGGCGGACCCGACCATCGCTACATCACCGGGAAGGCAACCCTGCAGGACGATACCCTCCAGATCGCCTATACAAAATGTACATATGTATTGAAGAATGAAACCATCTTATTTGAAAAAGATGCGATCAATTTTGGTAAACTAACGTTAAGGGATACGCTCAATAATTCGGGCACCTTGAGTGGCGTGATGAGACATCGCTTTTTCCAGGACCTCGATTTTGAAAACCTGCGGCTGGAAACGTCAAAAATGCTTTTGCTCAATACAACGAAAAAAGACAACGGCCAGTTCTATGGTAAAGTGATCGGCAGTGCTGTAATGACCATCGACGGACCCACATCGAACCTGCAGATGAACATCGACGGGCAACCGAGCATCCTCGATAGCAGCCATATCTACCTGCCTACCGGCGCGGGCAAAGAAAGCAATGCCATTGATTATATTGAATTCATACAGTTCGGTTCTAAAATGGAACAGGGCCTGAGTCTTTCCCAGGGCACGAATATCACCGTAAACCTCAACATCAGGGCCAACCCGGCCTGTAAGATCGATGTGATCCTGGATGAAGAGACCGGCGACATCATTAAAGGCCAGGGCAACGGCCTCATCAGCATGCGGGTGGGTACAAAAGAACCTTTGACCATGCGTGGACGCTATGAACTCACGAAGGGAGAATATACATTCAACTTCCAGACCTTCCTGAAAAAGCCGTTTACGCTTAACCGTGGTTCCATCACCTGGAACGGTGATCCTTACCTGGCCAATATCGACATCGAAGCAGAATATATTGCCAAAAATGTAGATATCAGCGGGCTTTCTACGACCGGCGGTTTCAGGCAGAAAGAAGATATCACCATTATCTCCCACCTTACGGGTATCCTGCAGAAACCTGATATCAATTTCGAATTCAGGTTACCCGAAAAAAGTGATGCCAATAAAGATTATATCATTGTGAAAAGGCTTGCCGATTTTCAGAACGATCCCAATGAACGCAATAAACAGGTAGCCAGCCTGCTGTTATTCAACTCATTTATATTCGGTAATCAAAACTTCCTCTCTGGCGGCAATACCACGGCCATATTTACGAATACCGTTGGTGGTATAATCAGCGGGTTGCTTACAAACTTTTTCAATAAGGAACTGGAGAAAGCAACAAACGGCGTGATCTCAACTTATATCGACATTAACCCGACAGTTGACCTGCAGAAAAACGCAACCCAGTTACAAGCCAATGTACGTGCAGGTTTGCAGATTCTCCTGAGCAAAAGACTGGTGGTACTTATTGGCGGCAATCTCGATTATAACAATCCCACCTATGCGCAGCAACTTGCACGTAAAGGATTATTAACGCCAGATATCAGCATAGAATGGCTGCTGAATAAAGACGGATCTTTACGGGTGGTTGGTTTTAACCGGAGCACCATTGATTTTACACTCAACCAACGCAACCGCTCGGGTGTTCAGCTTTCGTACCGTAAGGATTTTAATAACCTCTCCGATATTTTCAAAAGCAAGAAGAAGATAGAAGCTGCAGAAGAAAAGAAGAAAACAACGCCCAAAACAAATACGGTACCCGAAGCAAAGAAACCTTCCTGACCATAAGCTGGTATAAAATTCCATTTCCAGGTTGTATGCAAGAGTCATAATGAATATCTTTATGACCATGAAAAAATATCTACTCGCGTGTTTGAGCGCAGGACTTTTCCTTGCATCCTGTTCCACTTCAAAAAATACCGTTGGCGGTGATGATGGCCGCCTTTCGCTGCAACTGATACAGATCAACGACGTTTATGAAATAGCCCCGTTGAATGGCGGTAAAGAAGGCGGCATGGCCAGGGTGGCCAGCCTGAAGAAAACGTACCTGAAACAAAACCCAAACACACTGTTGCTGATGGCAGGCGATTTTGTGAGCCCGTCGGTATACAACAGCCTCAAATTCGAAGGCAAGAGCATCCGCGGAAGGCAAATGATCGAGGCCATGAATGCCGCCGGGGTTGACCTGGCCGTTTTCGGGAACCATGAATTCGACATTAAAGAAGCAGAGTTACTGGAACGTATAAACGAATCGAAGTTTGACTGGATATCTTCCAATACCTTTCACAATATCAAAGGAAGAAGTTTACCATTTACCCGTTTGGAAAAAAATGTGGATGTACCCTTTCCCGTTAGCCTGGTAAAAACCTTTACAGATGCAGACGGCACCACTGTAAAGGTCGGCTTCATCGGCCTCACCCTGCCCTTCAACAAATCGGCCTATGTTAGTTATACGGATGTTTTTACCACAGCCCGCGATCTGTATAACAGTCTGAAAGATTCGGTAGATGCGGTGGTTGCCATTACCCATCAATCGATGGAAGATGATGAACGCCTGGCCAGGGAAGTACCCGGGCTGGCAGCGATCCTTGGCGGACATGAACATGATCAACGATATGCACAGGTTGGCAAAACGATCATTACAAAAGCCATGGCCAATGCAAAATCTGCCTATATCATTAACCTTACCATTGTGAAATGGAATCACCGGGTAAGGGTTCGAACCCAACTGGAACCCATAAACGAAATGGTTGCCATCGACAGCAGCACAAATGTTGTGGTGCAACGTTGGGTAAGCATTGCCGAGAAAAGTTATGCCTCTCTTGGTTTCGATGCGAAGAAGGTCGTACTCACCCAGGGCGAACCACTCGACGGGCGGGAATCGGAGATCCGCAGCAGGCCAACTAATCTTACTATAAAGATCGTGGAAGCCATGGCCAAAGCAGCGCCACTGGCAGATGTTGCCATCCTCAATGCAGGCTCAGTGCGTGTTGATGATGTACTGAATATGCCGGTAACGCAGTATGATATCATCCGCACTTTACCTTTTGGAGGCAGCATCCGGGAGGTAGATATGAAGGGAAGTTTATTGATAAAAATATTGAGCCAGGGTGTTTTGAATAAAGGCATCGGTGGTTACCTGCATTCAAACAGCATTGCAAAGTTTGCTGATGATCAAATACTATGGAAACTTCGTGATCAACCGATCGATCCCAATAAATCGTACCGGGTAGCTATGTCGGATTTCCTGCTCACCGGCGGTGAATCCAATCTCGATTATCTTACCCCGGCCAATAAAGATATTTTGAAAGTGTATGAAGTGATAACGGCTGCCTCTGATCCGAGATCTGATATTCGAAAAGCAATTATTAGTTACCTGGAGAATTATTAATTAATAATTAGTAATTAATAATTAATAATTAAAGTCCATTCAGAATTTCATGTCCTAACTTATCCCTCTTGGTAAACAAGTACTTCTCATTATGCGCATTGGGTATCATTTCGATGGGTACGGTTTCTGTTACTTCCAATCCATATCCCAACATGCCGGCTCTTTTCCTGGGGTTATTGGTCATGAGTTTCATTTTAGTGATGCCTAGTTCCCGCAGGATCTGTGCGCCAACACCATAATCTCTTTCATCCATTCCAAAACCCAGGTGCAGGTTGGCTTCCACGGTATCCATGCCCTGCTCCTGCAGTTTGTATGCTTTTAACTTATTGAGGAGGCCGATGCCACGACCTTCCTGGTTCATATACAAAACCAATCCTTTGCCGGCGGCTTCAATATTCTGCAGTGCATGATGTAGTTGGTCGCCGCAATCGCAACGAAGCGAACCCAGGATGTCGCCGGTCATGCAGCTGCTGTGCACCCTCACCAGTACAGGCTCGTCTTTTTCCCATTCGCCTTTCTTGAGGGCCATATGCGTTTCGCCGGTATTTAATTGTGTAAAGGCGATCAGTTCAAAAATACCGTATTTAGTAGGCATCTTAACCCGCACTTCTTCCCTGATAAGGGTTTCAGCTTTCAATCGATATGCGATCAGGTCTTTAATAGAGATGATCTTAAGGTTAAATTTCTTCGCAATTTCTGTAAGCTGTGGAAGACGGGCCATGCTGCCATCTTCATTCATAATTTCTACGAGCACTCCTGCTGGTTCAAATCCTGCAAGCCTGGCCAGGTCGGTAGTAGCTTCTGTATGCCCGGCCCTCCTTAATACGCCACCTTTTTTGGCCCTCAAAGGAAAAATATGGCCGGGGCGGCCAAAATCGGAGGGTTTGCTATCCGGGTTAATAAGTGCTTGTACGGTTTTTGACCGGTCGTGGGCCGAAATACCCGTGGTACAACCGTTTCCCAATAAATCGATGCTAACAGTAAATGCAGTTTCATGCAATGAAGTATTGTCGATCACCATTGGCTGCAGGTCTAATTCAACACATCGGTCTTCCAGTATCGACGCACAGATCAACCCACGGCCATGTGTACTCATGAAATTGATCACTTCGGGCGTTACATTGCGGGCTGCCGTAACAAAATCGCCTTCATTTTCACGGTCTTCATCATCCACTACGATCACCATTTTGCCATTCCGGATATCATCAATGGCCGCTTCAATACTATCTAGCATAATTGGGTATTTAAAATGCAAAGTTAACGAGGATTGTAAATTAACCTGTTATCTTTTCGCTTTTCGAAAATGAAGTTCCGGGTTGAAATGCAGATCTTATGAATGCAAGTTGTGTATCCTATTTCTGGAAGTTGACTTGCTAACGGTTAGGGGAAAAGCATAATTTTTATTCAACCATTTTTTGATGCAGCGTAAAAGCTATCCACGCTGCCCTTGATTTTGTTAATAAATGTTAACGTTAAATCATTAATTATTCATTTTCTTTGCCTTGTAAAACCACGCATATGCAATTGAGAAAACTAATTCCCTTTATGATCGCCATGCTGGCGTTGCCTTTTTTGGTAATGAGCCAGGTAACAACCAGCAGTATAACAGGTGTTGTAAAAAACAATACCGGGAACGCCCTGGCGGGTGCCAGCATCACGGCAACCCATATCCCCACAGGATCGGTATATACTTCTGTTAGCCGTGCCGGAGGCCGTTTCGACATTAGCAACATGAATGCAGGTGGACCTTACACCATCTCCGTGACATTTGTAGGTTTTGAACCTGATACGAAAACCGATGTGTTTTTAACCCTCGGCGAAACCCAATCAACGAATTTTGTACTTACCGACAAAACCACCAAGCTTTCTGAAGTGGTTGTTTCGGGCAGGCGTACTTCCAGCGCCAAAACGGGCAGTGAAACTACCATTGGCCGGGATAAACTGGCTATTATGCCAACGGTTGGCAGAAACCTGAACGACTTTTTGAAATTCACTCCACAGGCAAAGTTCACTACGGCGGGTGGTATTTCCATTGGTGGACAGAACAACCGCTACAATGGATTTTTGATCGATGGTGCCATCAACAATGATGTGTTTGGTGTAAGCGAGCAGGCCACTAACGGCGGAAGGGCTGGTGTTCCACCAATCAGCATCGATGCGATAGACCAGATTGTAGTGCAGATATCTCCATATGATGCATCGTTGGGTAATTTTACCGGCGGTTCTATAAATGCCATTACCAAATCAGGTACAAATGAATTTCACGGATCGGCCTATTATATTTTCCGCAACCAGAATTTGGCAGGAAAAACTCCCGGCACCGTGCCCGATTCAGTTAAGCGGGTTAAGCTTGGCAACTTCGATAATAAGACCTATGGCTTTACCCTTGGAGGACCGATCATGAAGAACAAAGCATTCTTCTTCATCAATGCCGAAATGCAGAAAGACAACAGGCCACAGCCTTACCAGGAAACCGGCAATTCAACTTTCAATGTTGCCGATACGATAAACAAACTGGTAACATTCCTGAAATCAAAATACAATTACGATCCGGGAGACTGGCTGAACAACCCTGATATGGTAGATCGTACCAACATCAATACCCGTTTCGATTTCAACGTGAACAGCAAGAATAAACTCACCCTGAGTTATCGTTACACCAAGGCTGAAAGGACCAATCCAGGCCGTAGTAATTACAACGGAACTTCGGGTAACAGCAATATCAACTTTACCAACAACGCCGAATTCTTCCCTTCAACTACCCATTCGGGTAACCTGGAATTGAATACCAAATTCAATAACAAGTATAACAACAAATTCAGGGTATCCGTTACCGATGTAGTGGATGACAGGGGAACAGTAGGTACTCCATTCCCAACAGTTCAGCTTGCGTCATTCAACAATGGCCCGGTAATTAACTTTGGTTCTGAAGTTGCATCCAGCGCAAACCTGCTGAAACAACAGATCCTGAATTTTTATGATGCCTTTAAAATGTATGCAGGCAAGCACGCACTCACCCTGGGTGCTGATATCGATTTCAACAAATCATACAACCTGTTCATGAACAGGAATTATGGATTTTATATTTATAACAACCTGGGAACCGGTGCTTCGCAGATCAATTCATTGCAAGCGTTTATGGAAGACCGTGGACCTGCCCGTTACCGCAGGGGTTATTCCCTGGTAGATCCGGGTAATAAAGGTGGCGATGATAATACAGCCTCTGCTGCGAACTTCAAATCATACAGGCTTGGTTTCTTCGTGAATGATGACATCAAAGTAAATGATAAGTTAACCGTAACATTGGGTGTAAGAGCTGATAAAACAGCCTTTACCACAGATGTTCCGGAAGATAAATTCTTTAATGATACAGCCCGCAAAGTGATCTCCCAGATTTACGACCTGGAAGATGCGGTATCCGGAACCAGGTTCACACCAAAATGGCAGCTATCCCCACGCGTTAGTTTCAAATATAACATCGATGAAGAGAATGTGATCATCCGTGGTGGAATCGGCGTATTTGCCGGACGTACACCATTGGTATGGCCAGGTGGTGTTTACCAGAACAGTGGCATAAGCATTGGTGGCCTGGATACATCAAGGTCTACTTCACAGTTGTCCGCTCCAGGTACCGAATATGGCCTGCAGATCACCGGCGCCCCAATGCCATTCAGGCCCGATGTCAACAACCAGTTTACGCAAACAGATTTCGGACTTACATCTGGCTTGCTGACACCACAAGGTGACCTGAATATTATTTCTAAAAAATTCCACCTGCCTGCGGTGATCAAAGGATCATTAGGTGCTGATAAGAGATTAAGGAATGGCTGGACGATCGGCTTTGACATGGTGTACACAAAGAATATTTTTGAAGTTGATTGGGTGAATGTAAATTTCGCCAAACCAACGATCAATACAACCGGCCCCGACAGCAGGTTGATCTACGCAACTGGTGGCAACCCTACCAAACTTGTATACAGGTCATGGTCGCCGGTTGCTTCTGTACGTAACCCTTACAGCAATATCATCCTGCTTAAAAACAGTACCGGGCAAAAAGGATTTGCTTATAACTTCACCGTTACTGTTGACAAACAACAAACCAAAAAAGGTTTTGGATTTAATGTAGCCTATAGTTATGGTAACTCACAGGTACACAATGAAGCCACCAGCTCGATCAATACTTCTAACTGGACAAACATGGAAGCAGTCAGCACCAGGAACTCCCTTCCGTTGAGTACATCTGACTTTGATCTTGGTCACCGCGTATTTGCATTGGTTTCAAAGAAATTTACCTATGCAAAAGAGCATGTATCTACCACAATCGCTTTTTCTTACAACGGACAATCGGGTAACCCTTACAGTTATACCATGAGTAACCGTTCTTTCATCGGCGATGGTGTAACCAACAACGACCTGATGTACATCCCGGCCAGCCGTGCAGAAATGGACCAGATGACTTTTGTAACCAGGTTATCAGGAGCCGCTGCTGCTGTACCAGGTGCAAATGCAGCCGACATCGTTGCACAGAAGGACCAGTTTGAAACATTCATCCTGTCTGACAAATATCTTCGTAAACACCGTGGACAGTTCTCTGAAAGAAATGGCGCACGTGCACCGTTCACCAATATTGTAGACATGAGCATCACCCAGGAATTTTCTATAAAAGTGGGAAAAGTAAGGCATGCACTTTCTGCGAGGTTCGACATGTTCAACTTCACAAATTTCCTTGATAAGAATGCAGGCCGCCAGTACTTCTTCAATTTCGACCAGGCACAGGTGCTTAGTTTTGAAGGATTCAGCGGAACTACTCCAACGTATAAGTTCTTTAAACCAGCCAACAACAAGGTAGGCGCTATCAGCGATCCGGCCAGCCGTTGGAATGGACAGGTTACTATCAGGTATAGCTTCTAAGCCATTACCTTCAATAATAAAAAAAGACTCCGATAAACGGAGTCTTTTTTTATGCAATATTTTTAGAGTGCTTTGCTATTAATAAATCTAAAACCTTCACTAACTAATTCTTTGAAAATCTTTTATTTATTTCACTTTTACTTTTTTGCTTCTCCAAAAAAGTAACCAAAAAAGAGCCCCGAAAAAAATTACATCCTTTTTTCGGGATGGAGCCCTGATTAAACTTTTGCACTACTGTAAACTCAAATTTAGTTCCCTGATCATGAAGAGTATCAAATTTTAAACCACTTTTAATAGTAGATCACGTAATATTTTTATTTATTTCATCACTTACCCCATCCCCAGGTTAAACATTGTGGAAATGCACGGGCCCAGGTAGGAACATCATGTTTGCCGTCTTTCAGTTCAAGGTAATAAATATCCTTATCCTTATCATACCCTTTTTTACTCAGCTCCTGTATAAGACCTAACGTGTCATCAATTGAATCAATGATGCCATTGTTGTTGCGGTCGGCGGTTTCATCCATGGTACCTACTTCAAAAAAGAATTTCAGCCAGGGCTGATATTTACCTTCCCTCACCTGGCGATGCATGATGCGGTTTATATCTTCATCAAAATCCTCATCGTCCTGGTCCTTATCTCTCCACCACATCGATCCGCTGAATACCGCTGCCATGGAAAACTCTTCAGCATTGTTCCACACAATATCCAATGCGCTTAACCCTCCCAGTGAGAAACCTGCAAAAGATTTATCCTTAAAAGCGGTTACCCGGTAATGTTTACGCAGGAAAGGCAGTAATTCCTCAAAAATAAACCGGCTGTATAAAGAGGCTTTAGCGCCCCTGCCTTTATAATCGAGTATACCGGCGGTTCCGTATTCATTCTTACGGTCGGCAGAACAATGAATACCTACGCAGAATAAAGGCTGAATGGCGTTGTTGTTGCAAAGGTCATCGAGGATGTCTTCAAAATGCATGGTCCGAAGGTCTTGCCCGTCGTTGATGAGCAAAAGGCTGAGGAATGAGAAATCCCTTGTATCGGCCGGCAGGTAACAATCCACCTTAACATCGCGGTTCAGGTGTTTTGAGGTTAACAGGTGCGCTTCTAAAATAATACAATTGGTTTTTTTTACCGGCATAAGGGTCAAATTTACAAAAAAGCACAGAAGCTTATTAAACTAAACATAATTTGTTTTATTGCCCTGTTAAAAATATATTTGGTAACATTTAAATATATCCCTCACCAAAATTAAACATATGAAAAAGATAGGCATGTTGCACGGGAAAGAAAGAAGTTTTCCGGAGGCTTTTGTAGAAAGAGTTAACAGTAAGAAGATCGATGGCATTATGGCCGAACCGGTACGGATCGATAAAGTGATGCAGGGTGAACCCAGCGGTTATGCGGTGATCTTTGACAGGATATCACAGGATGTACCCTTTTACAGGGCCTACCTCAAAAATGCGGCATTATGTGGCACAACGGTGATCAATAACCCTTTTTGGTGGAGTGCTGATGAAAAGTTTTTCAACAACTGTCTCGCTACCAAAATTGGCGTACCTGTTCCCAAAACTGTGATACTGCCTTCCCGCGACCTGCCAACCGATACCAGTGCAGATTCTTTTTCCAACCTCGCCTACCCGCTCGATTGGGATGGCATCTTCAAATACATTGGCTTTCCTGCTTACATGAAACCATTTGCCGGTGGCGGATGGAAAAGTGTTTACCAATTAAACAGCATGGATGAGTTTTTTGAAAAGCATGCCGAAACAGAACAACTGGTGATGATGTTGCAGGAAGAGATAAAGTTTGAAGAGTATTATCGTTGTTATTGCATCGGTGGTAAATATGTTCGCATCATGCCATACGAACCACGCAACCCGCACCACCTGCGTTATGTGGCCGATTTTAAACCATCCCCGGAACGTTATAAACTGATGGAAGACATTGTACTTCGCATTTGTCATTACCTGGGTTACGATTTCAATACGGTAGAACTTGCCGTGAGAGACGGTGTTCCTTATGCCATTGATTTCTGCAACCCGGCTCCCGATGCAGAAGTGACCAGTGTAGGGCAGGAAAACTTCGATTGGGTTGTGGAAACCGCTGCCAATTACGCCATTGAAAAAGCGTTGGAACATGTTGAAGGTGCCGATAACCTTACCTGGGGTAAGTACATTAAACACAGTGCTAATAAACAGAAACTATATTAATGAAGTCATGGTTGAATAAAATGGAGTATTGTTTTCATCACAAATCAACTATTGCTTTTTAAACATCAATCACACTCAATTATTTTATGGCCAATTTATCATACAAACATTTCACCGTAGGCGTTGAAGAAGAATATATGGTGATCGATCCCGAAACAAGGGAGCTTAAAAGTCATGAACAAAAGATCGTGCATGAAGGTCATAAGGTGATCAAGGATAAGGTAAAGGCCGAGATGCACCAGGCCGTGGTAGAGGTTGGCACCGACATTTGTGCCGATGTGGATGAGGCCTTCATGGATGTTGGCACATTGCGTAAGACCATCAGCGGCATTGCGGATGAACTTGGCTTGTGGATCGGAGCCAGTGGAACACATCCTTTCAGCCATTGGGAAAAACAATTGATCACTGAGCATATCCGTTACAGTGAGATCGTGAATGAACTGCAGGAAGCTGCCCGCAGTAACCTGATTTTCGGACTGCATGTACACGTTGGTATGGAAACCCGCGAGATGGCCATTCACATTGCCAACTCGGCCCGTTATTTCCTGCCACATATCTTTGCACTTAGTACCAATTCTCCATTCTGGGAAGGCAGGATGACGGGTTATAAATCGTTTCGTACGAAAGTATTTGAAAAATTCCCCCGTACCGGTATTCCCGATTGTTACGACAGCATAGAAGATTATGACAACTACATCAAGTTACTGGTAAAGACTAACTGTATCGATAACGCGAAGAAGATCTGGTGGGACTTAAGGGTTCATCCTTTCTTCAACACGGTAGAATTCCGTATCTGCGATATTCCATTAACGGTTCAGGAAACGATTGCCATCACCGGCATCTTCCAGGCTATATGCGCCAAGTTATACAAACTGCGCAGCCAGAACCTTAATTTCATGATGTACAGCAGGGCGCTGCTCAATGAAAATAAATTCAGGGCAAGCCGCTATGGCATCGATGGCAGTATGATCGATTTTGGTAAGGAAGCAGAGGTAAATACCCGGGTATTGATCTATGAACTGCTCGACTTTGTTGATGATGTTATTCCACACCTGGGCAGCCGCCATGCCATCAGTCATGTGCATAAAATGCTGGATGAAGGTACAGGCGCCGATCGCCAGTTAAAAGTTTTTGAAGAAACCAAGAGCCTTGAAAAAGTGGTGGATTATATCCATTCGAGCTTTTTACAGGGTTTATAAAAAACATACAAAATTTAAAGCAGGAACGGTCAACATAAGTTGACCGTTCCCTGTTTCTGCACCTTAAAAAAAACAAATTGTCTGAACTAACCAAAACGTTTATCCGCAAAGGGCCTGGCGCTCCAGCTTATTGAAACTAAGTGAAAAAGTAGTCCCTTTTCCCAACTCCGATTCTACCGAAACGCCCACCTTATGTGATAATAATATTTCGAGGGTTGTAGACAATCCCAGTCCCATACCGCCAGCTTTATTGGTGACGTAAGGCTTGAATATATTTTTGATATTTTCTTTACTTATGCCTACCCCATTGTCGCTAATCAGGATCATACATTTGTTATCGATCGTTTGGGTGGTCAACGTCAATTCCCCACCAATTGGAGGCATGGCGTCAATGGCGTTGATGATGATATTGGTAAGGGCGAGCTTGATCTTATGCTTGTTTACCATCACTTCGCAATCGAGTGTTGTATAATTTTTATGTATACTGATGTGCTTCATCATGATCCTGTCCTGGCTCACTTTCAGTATTTCATCCAGCAACAGATTGATAGAATAAGTTTCGGGTATTAATTCATGGGTTGTATACGACAATAATATTTCCGAAACCAGGTCGTTGATGCGGCCGGTACCCCGGGAAATGATATCGAGGTAAATCTTTTGTTCATCATTCAAAGTAGAGCTATTAAGCATTTCTACGGCAAGATTCACATTTGTCAAAGGATTGCGCACTTCATGTGCCATAGCGGATGCAAACTGGCCAAGTTGTTTCATGACTATTTTTGCAGGCAGGAGCGATTTATTTGGTTTCAGTGAAACCGTGTATGTATTCAATTGCTTATTTTCCTTTGTGTGTGTAACTCGATTCATAAATTTTATTTGTGCCGTAATGCTGATTGGTTTTTCATTCATCCCCCTGGCGAAGGCTTGTAAAGCGGGAAACAAGCACTTGCCGGGAAACAACAATCCGTAATCCTTTCTATGTAAGAAAAGGCAATGTGATCGTCAACTCATGCCCGTCGTGTGGCTTTGAATTGATTTTGACATATCCATTGAATAATTCTGCCCTGCCGGTAACATTGCGAATACCAACATCTTTCGTCATTTTATTCATATAATAACCCTTACCATTATCCGACAAAATCAAAACAATATTTTCATCTACTTTGTTTAACTGAATTACGGCCCTGGTAGCTTTGGCATGTTTCAGGATATTGTTCAGCAGTTCGTGAACCATTCTGAAAATGTTCAACTGAATTCATGATGTATCATTTCGATAGTAACCTTTACTCATAACCACTTTTGATGATGGTTTGTATCATTTTGAATCTCCCGTTAGGGTTAATATGATTTGGCAAATGCGCCGGAATAATGATACCCTGGCCGGATTCCAGTTTATGTGAAACCTTATCAATCACTATATCTGCTTTCCCTTCAATGATCTGTGCATATGTATCAAAAGGAGACGTTTTTTCTGTAAGGCCTTCACCACTATCGAATGACATTACACTGATATTCCCGGTAGATTTCTTGATGATGGTTTTGATTACAACCGAATTAGGAACATACTCAATGATCTCTACAATAATGTGAGATACTCCTTTCTCTACTTCTTTGATATCCGTATTGGCTTTTGATTCTATATGATCCAGTTTTGTTGGTTTAACCATACCTAAAGGTCTATAGAGGAGACAAGAATAGCATTACACAACTATGCAAATAAGTTGCAAAATTCACACTAATTGATTGAGGAATTTGGTTGAACCGGACTTGATATGCACCTGATACTTGGCATACAATACCAGGAAGGCCTCACTAGTGTTGAAGCTGGGTTTTGTTCAAGAATTTTATCGCAAAAAAAACTTCGTTATTACAACCCTTACAGGCAGATAATAACGAAGTTATTTACATTGTGGTCTTTATTGCCGTTTTGTGGAGAAATATCCACAGTCGGAGAGAATATTTACGCTTAAACGATTGAGTGCTTAAGGCGACAAACCCAATATTATATGTTATTTATGTTTGAACAGGTAAAACACGCCTATCTGAAAACCCCTGTTGGTTGATTTTACAGAAGAGTTGTCATTGATATTACTGAGACCCAGGTTATAACGGGCATCAACGCCAAACCCAGATGGCGGATGTACATATCCGACACCTCCACCGATTGCAAAATCCACGCCTTTCAAATCAGACTTAATATCGGTACTAGTGCTACCGACTTCCGATTTGGCGCTGACCAGGAACCCTATTTGCGGCCCGGCCTGCAAACGAAAACCATTGTCGAACATATATTGTATCATCAAAGGAACATTGATGTAATTGAGCTTTATTTTTGCTTCACTGTTCAACAATTTGTATTTAGCACCCTGTGCAGAAAAAACCAATTCTGGTTGAAAGGCCAATTGTTTTGCCAGGTGTATATGGCCGAGAAGTCCGATATGAAGTCCTGTTTTGGCATCATAACTTGCGCCGTTGTCATTATTGATGTTAAAGACATTCAAACCGGCTTTAACGCCAAAGTTTACATGTTGCGCCTGCAGGGTTGCGGAGGTAGCAAGCAACATAACAGCTGCCAATACTAGTTTTTTATTCATTTTTCTTTTTTTAGGTTAATAATTCAGTTCAACATAAGCCGAACCGTTTTCATTATGGTTAGTAAGATTTTATAATCAGAGAATAAGTATCAACAATAAGATGATGATAATAATGGCGCCTACAGAAAGATAAACCCCCTTGCCGAGTACTTTCATTTCTTTCTTGATGCTTTTAACTTCTTTGCGAAGATTTTTCCTTTCGCTTTTCGACATTGTGGTACGATCCATTGATTTGATCTCTTCCAGGCGTTCAACAAGTTTCAATACCCTTGGATCGTCACTTTTCAAAGGAGTAGTGGTGCCTGGTAAAGGTGTTGACAGGCTCACAGCTGAACTAGCCGGCATGGCGAGAGAAATCAATAAGGCAACAGAAAGGATGCGCATTACTTTAAGTGGGTTCATAACGTTGTGTTTTTGGTTAAAAGTTTTGAATATTTACAACAATTTTTATTACAGTTATTTATAAAGAACAACTAACCTGAAGAACCTTTTTTAATACCACAGGATACATACCTCATGATTCACACATTCTCCAGGGAAATTCTTTTCTTAAATTGTTTAATTCTTTTAAAATAGGTTGCGGTTAACCCGGTAACTTTTCTGAATTGATGCGATAAGTGTGCCACACTTCTATAATTGAGCTTGCGGGATATCTCGGAGAGATTTAATTCGTCATACAACAACAATTCTTTTGCCCTTTCAATTTTATGTGCAATGACATAATTCTCAATGGTAGTTCCGGTTACTTCAGAAAAAAGATTGGCGAGATAAGTGTAATCCAGTTCCAGCCTTTCGCTGAGATAATCTGAAAGATTCATGGCAGGCCTTACATCGGAGTAATGAACCATCTCTATGATGATCACTTTGATGTTCTCGATCAATATGGCCTTTCTGTCATCCATTAATTCAAGGCCAGATATCATCAGGGCCGTTCTTAAACGGGTGAGTTGTAAAAAATTCAGTGCCTGGAATATTTCCACTTTGCCCAATTCAACCGGGCCATGTCCAATCTTCAATTTTTCAAGTTCATACCTTACTATGAGCTTACAACGCATCGATACCATGTATTTTATATAAAGCTTCAAGTATCAATTTTATCTTAATGAAATCCGGGAGATGAAAAGCCTTCTCACATAAGTGATATTATTCTGCAGAAAAATTAAAGTGCATTTTAAAAAGTGCCGTTTGCCAATCCCAGCAAACGGCATCTAAAACCAAAGAAAGCAGGTCAAAGCCCTTCTATCAATTTATGTAATTCTTCTTTTGTTTTTCCTAGTGTGACCTGTAATTTTCCAAGCATTTCGTCTTTTTTTCCTTCTTCAAACATCAGGTCGTTATCGGTTAACTGGGCAAATTTTTGTTTCAACTTTCCTTTTTGCTCGTTCCAGTTTCCTTTTATTTCAGTTGTATTCATATCTATATGGTTTATTTCCGCACCGGCGGAATCGTTGTGATGAAATATCACCCGATGAAGGTGAGCCTAATTACGCTTTACATCATTACACAATTTTACATAAGGATTGCATGATTCACACATTTGATCTTTAAATACCAACGGCGAGGCATACCCGTACTTAACCAGTCGAATAAAAAAGGGCCGTTGCTAAGCAACGGCCCCCGATTTAAACCAAAACTAAGCTCCTTAATTGTGATTAATATGAAGTTTTCAATTCTACTCTCCTGTTCTTAGCCCTGCCAAGCGCAGTTTTATTATCGGCAATTGGAGTTGTTTCACCATATCCTGTTGTTGTGATCCTTGATTCCATGATGCCTTTGCTCATGAGATAGGTTTTAACTGACTCGGTACGTTTTTGTGATAATCCCAGGTTGAAATCATCAGCACCCTGGCTATCGGTATGACCTCCGATAAACAAGTTGGAAGCTTCATACCTGTTCAATATCTTAACCAGTTCATCCAGTTGAACCAGCGATGCCACTTTCAGTTTATCGCTGTTGGTTTCGAAAAATAATTTGCTGGCGATCTGTGTGATCTTCTTGATATCAGCTTTTGTCATTTCCGGACAACCTTTGTTGGCAATGGTTCCTTTAACTGTCGGACAACGGTCAACGTTATCTGCAACACCATCACCATCTGTATCAGGACAACCATTCAAAGCAACGATACCAGCTTTATCCGGGCAACCGTCTTCTTCATTGATCACACCATCCTTGTCATTATCCATCGGGCAACCACTCATGTCTACTTTGTAACCTGCTTTCGTTCCTGCACACTTATCATCAAGGTCGGCTACGCCATCTCCATCAGCATCAGGGCAACCTTTCAGCGCAAGGCTACCGGCAACATCAGGACACCTGTCTTCTGCATCTGCAATACCATCACCATCTTTATCAGGACAGCCTTTCAGTGCCATGGTACCGGCAACATCCGGACAAGTATCGTCTTTATCTGCAATACCATCATTATCCCTGTCTGGGCAACCTTGTAATGCTACTGTTCCTGCAACATCCGGGCAATTATCCTGGTAATCGGCTACGCCATCATTGTCTTTATCTAACGGACAACCCTTTTTATCTACTGCAATATTGAGCGGTGTATTTGGACATTTATCGAGCCTGTCTGCTACACCATCTTTATCTGCATCTTTTTTCTTGCCAAGATTAAATTTTAAACCTACGGTATGAAAAAGGTATGCATCATTAGCATCTGCTTCTACCCCATCCCGTTTGTCGTTAGTAGAATACATAAATGTTTCCTGGACGTTAAGCATCAATGAAGGGCTTAACCTGAAGTTTACACCTGCACCAAAAGATGGGGCGATGTAATCAACTTTCTTGTCAGTTATATTGAGGTTTTTATCAAACAACATTGCACCACCACCTACTAACAGGTAAGGCCTTACCACTGATTTTGGACCGAGAATGTTGAAATGTACATTCAACAATGCCGACGTAAACTGTTGGTTGAAACTTCCGGCAGGCCTGTGAAAACCGATGGTACCTTTCGTTGCTATGAGGCTGATATCGAAATGGGATCCCAGGTATCGGGAAACAGATAATCCGCCAAAGCCATAAAATGGCATATTTGTTTTATAAAAATCGTTGCCGAGATCGCCCCTGTACTGGGTTGCACCACCGTGTAAACCAATGCTCCATTTTTTATCGGGAGTTTGTGCATTGGTAACCAACATTCCTGATGCGAGTACGCATACTAGTAATAATCTTTTCATCTTCAATTTGTCATTTATTTAGATGCAAAGGTCCACGCATTCAAAACAGGAACTGTTATATGATTTAACAAAATGTTTACATGATTCACAGTTGCATTAAATTATATACATGAAGAATTGAGCAGTTATGCCAGGTGAAAGAATGCAAGTTCTAACAGGCAGGGCTTCTGTAGGTACATGAGGGAATCAAAGATTCTCGAGCGAGTTGCGACGCTTAATTTTAAGCTGTTTAAAAAAAGATGGTGTGAGACCGGTTACTTTTTTAAATTGATTGGAAAGATGTGCTACACTGCTGTAATTGAGCTTATAGGAAATTTCTGTAAGGTTGAGTTCATCGTATAACAATAATTCCTTCACCCTTTCTATTTTATGCAGGATGATGTAATGTTCGATGGTAGTGCCGGTTGCTTCTGAAAAAAGATTGGCGAGGTAGGTATAATCGTGATGCAGTTTGTTGCTTAGGAATTCTGAATTTTTCACTTTTGGAAGTTCATCGGAATAATGAATCATTTCAACGATCACGTTCTTGATCTTTTCAATGAGCATTGGTTTTTTATCGTCCATCAGTTCCAATCCCGATTTAAGGAGAAGCTTTCGCAGATGTTCGCGTTGCTCTGGTGTAATGTCTTCCTTTACTTCCACTTCGCCAAGGTCTACCGTTCCATAATGCAATCCAAGCTTTTCAAGTTCAGACTTGACCACCATTTTACAACGGATGCTTACCATGTATTTAATGTAAAGCTTCAAAATACTTATATGGATGTTTAGGGTTGTACCTGCCCGAAGTGTGCTGGCATCATTGACAGGTACTGGTCAAATAAAACAAAACCTTTGAAGTAAAGATACAGGTTACGGCTTTAAGGGTATGACAATAAATACAACTATGAGGCAAAAATGAGCACTATCCTAGTATAATGCAGCAATACAGTTAAATTAACTGGTGAAATATTCTTAAAGGGCTGGAATTTGTTGCATTCCCCGGAATTACTGGCGAAATGATGGCTTTTATAAGTTTTTCAACATCACCTTGTTTTCATAGCGGTTCACTTCCATCTGGAAAAAAGCATTGCCGATCCATTCGTATTGCTGACGTTCATAAAAGCTGATTGCCCGTTGGTTAAGTATATAAACCCATAACCAGATCTTATTAAAACCAGCCGCTTTAACAGTTGCTTCGGCCATCTTAAGTAATCCATGGCCAACGCCCATCCCGCAAAACCATTCGAGGATATATAATTTACTTAGTTCGGGCGCAATGATATTGCCGACCGGGCTTTGTTTCTCATATTCTATTTCAGCAACACCAACAAGGTTATCCTTATATACGGCCACCATCACCTGGTTTGGATTATTGCAAATGATTTCTTCAATGCGGTCAACGGCAAATTGTTTGCTGATGAAATTGGCAAACTCGGTACTCACGCCTTCCTTACCATAGGTTTGAATGTACACCTGCTTATATAAAATGGATAAGCGCAGGGCATCGCCTACAAGCGCTTTACGGAAACTGATCTCTTTTACCATATGTATTAATGGCAATTTTTGCCAGGCTAAAAATAAAGTAAAGCATGAAAAATCACTAAATGGATTTTGCAAACGGCTACAAAAAAAACGAACGGCAATTTCTTAAAACCATTCAAAAAGCGTCTATAGCTGACTGGGAGTAACACCTATATATTTTATAGTTGGGTTTTGGATATTATTTACATGAAACAAACCAGGTAACCTATTGGCCGGTGATGTGAAATAGCACAATTCGGGGCCAATACACACAATAAATGAGGCATTTTTATGTTATGTTTTGGTAAAGACCCCCGTTCCGGGGATTTTTTATCATTAATTCTGACGAGCTATGATCAAAAAAAAATCCAGGCTAAGGCAACAGGTAGCTTTTATACACGAGATCGATAAACTGAAATATATTCAGCGAAGGACCCGGCTTTTCAACAGCAACCGGTCGGAGAACGATGCCGAACACAGTTGGCACCTGGCCATGATGACGATCGTGCTGGCCGAACATTCCAATGTACCCGTGGATGTATTGAAAGTAATGAAAATGGTGCTGATACATGATATTGTTGAAATAGATGCGGGCGATATATTCCTGTACGATACATCCGCAAACCATTGCAATACAGAAGCGGAGAGAAAGGCCGCTGAAAGGATATTTGGCATGTTACCACCCGACCAGGCAGCAGAAATGCTTTCTTTATGGGAAGAATTTGAAGCCTGCGAAACGGCTGAAGCCAAGTTTGCCAAATCGATGGATCGTTTTGAACCACTCTTGCAGAATGTATCCAATGAAGGCGGCACCTGGAAGG
>JAKQKY010000232.1 GCA_029560415.1 Bacteroidota bacterium
CCAACCAACAGGATGATCATCTTATCGGTGTTGAGCCATTTTTTGGCGATGCCATCAATTTCCGCCTTGGTCATGTCTTTCAGGATCTCATTTTGTGTATCAACGAAATTGGCTGGAAGGTTATACTCCAGGATGCGGCCAATGAACCCTGCTTTTTGTGCGCCGGTTTCATATAATAACGCATCACGTTGTCCCAATGCACTTTTCAGGAAACTGATCTCATCAGCTTTGATGCCATTGTCGGCATAGTTTTTTATCTCTTTGATCACTTCCGATAATGCACTGTCGGTTGCATCGGCCCTGATACCCGAACTGAAGGTAAATTCTCCACTATAACGGTCACCCGAGAACGAAGATCGGGCGCCATAGGTCCAGCCTTTATTTTCCCGAAGGTTGAGGTTAATGCGGCTGTTGAAATCACCACCCAACACATAGTTTACCAGTATAGCTTTGTAATATTCACCGGTTGCATCGTACACCAGGTTGGTAACCTTTCCGATCCTGAATTCTGTCTGGGCTGCTTTGGGAACATCTACAAGATACAATACTGTTTTATCTACAACAGGTGCTGTGGGTGGTATAGCCAGGGCTATTTTTTTATTGGGTAATTTATTGAGGAATGCAAGTTTTGGGAAGATCTCTTTCTCTGTAATGTCGCCAACAACCACAACCTTTGTATTCTGTGAGGTCATGTATTGATCATAATATCCCTGCACATCGGCAAGGTTCATGTTTTTGATCGTATACTCTGTACCGTTATCACTCATACCGAGAATGTTATCTTTTCCATAGTATAGTTTGTCTATCACATTACTGGCGATGGAAGCCGGTTGTGCTTTTGCCTGTTTAAATCCTTCCATGGCTTGTTTCTGCAGTCGGTTAAAGGCATCCTGGCTGAATTGCGGACGAAGGATCCTTTCTTCGAGCAGGGAAAGACTTTTATCTACATTCTTCTTTAGTGTTTGCAGGGTGAAACGCATACCATCCAGCGTACTGCTCACCGAAATGCTGCTGCCTAGTTTCTGTAATTCAACAGCCATTTGTTCGGCCGTGTAATTTTTCGTGTCTTCTCCCAGCATGCCTGCTGTCATGCCAGCCAATCCAATGCGGGCTGTATCATTTGCCTGGGCCAAATGCCCACCGGGGATCGTTACTGAAAGGGTTAGTACAGGAATTTCGGTGTTTTCAGCACCAATGATCCTTACACCGGAAGGAAGTTCTTTTTTCCAGAATGCTGGTACTTTTACAACCGGGTTTGGTCCGTTTCCAGGAACTTTTTTACGATCGAAATTATCTGTTCCTTTTTGGTATTTCAACCCGTTGTATCCGTAGTCGGGTTTGTTGTAGGAA
>JAKQKY010000242.1 GCA_029560415.1 Bacteroidota bacterium
GAGCGAAGCGGAACTCGGGGGAGAAGCAAAAAAGTAAAATAGAAATTTATAAATGAATCTAATAAACTAATTATGATTATAGAATAATCAACTGTACGAAACTTTATTTTTAAATAAACCTAATAGCGTTTACACGTTACCGCCATTTACCACTTTCAACAGTTCGTCATGAATTTTTCCATTGGTTGCAATGATATGAGGCTGGTAAGGAGAATAATGATCACCTTTAAAATCAGTCACTTTACCGCCCGCTTCTTCTACAAGCAAAAATCCGGCTGCACTGTCCCATGCCTGCAGGTTATGTTCATAAAATCCATCAAAACGACCCGCTGCAACCCAGCAAAGATCTATGGCTGCACTGCCCAACCTTCTAACAGGGATACCCTTCCTCACCAGTTTTTCAAATACCTGGATCGGTCCATTAGGTGCATCCAGGTAGGTATAGGGAAAACCTGTAACGAGGCAGCTTTTTATTACCTCTGTTTTATTGCTCACAGATATTTTTTTATCATTGAGCGAAGCGCCAAAACCTTTTTGTGCAAAGAACAATTCGTTCATAAAGGGATTGTATACAGCGCCCATTACCATCTGACCTTCTTTTTCAATACCAATGCTAACGCAGCAAAGTGGTATACCATTGGCAAAATTCACAGTACCGTCGATGGGATCGATGATCCACTTGAATTCACTGTCGGTCTTTAATTCTCCTGTTTCTTCACTAAGTATAAAATGGTCCGGGTAATCGGCCTGTATCACGTCAATGATGGCTTTTTCCGCAGCATGATCGGCTTCGGTCACCAGGTTATTGATGCCTTCTTTATTAGATATCTTGAATGGGCCATTAAAGAAATGCTGAATTTGAGCGGCCCCTGCCTGCACCGCATTTAAAAGAGTTGTTTTGATCATGGCGCAAAGATAAGCATAGTGATCGGCGAAAAGTCCAATGCCAAACCCGATGGCAACGCAAACGCTGATGGTTTTGGTGAGTCAATTTTTGGGGGTATCCTATAAATGCTCGTATTTCGTACACAAATACTGCAAGGCGTGGAATTATCCATCATCATCGTAAATTATAATGTTCAGTACTTCCTGGAGCAGTGCCTGTATTCGGTTTTGTTGGCCACTAAGAATATAGAGGCTGAGATTATTGTAATCGACAATGCATCTAATGACCAAAGCCGAACCTATCTCCCCGAGAGATTTCCTTTGGTTGATTTTACCTGGTGCACAGAGAATGTTGGTTTTTCAAAAGCCAATAATATTGGTATCAAAAAAGCAACAGGCAATCATATTTTATTTTTAAATCCCGATACGATCGTTGGCGAAGATTGCTTTGAAAAATGCCTGTCTTATTTTAAATCGAACAGTGAATGTGGAGCTATTGGTTTGAAAATGATCGATGGTTCTGGTATTTACTTAAAAGAAAGCAAACGCTCTTTTCCATCACCCCTTACTTCGTTATATAAACTTGCCGGCCTGGCTGCACTGTTCCCTTCGTCGCCGGTATTTGCCCGGTATTATGCAGGTCATTTGCCCAATGACCAGGTTCACGAAGTGGATGTGCTCGCTGGTGCCTGCATGATGCTGCGACGAAAAGCCCTGGATGCAGTTGGTGGATTTGATGAGGATTATTTCATGTATGGAGAAGATGTAGACATGAGTTATCGGTTACAGCAGGCTGGCTTTAAAAATGTTTATTTTCCCGGGTCAACGATCATTCATTTTAAAGGGGAGAGTACCCAGAAATTATCTATGGCTTATGTACACCACTTTTATGATGCCATGAAACTTTTTGTGGGTAAGCATTACAAAAACCGGAAAACGGTTTACTATACAATGCGTCTATCCATTGCATGCAGTAAAGGATTGGCAACGTTTAAAATGTTTATAAAAAGAATCGTATCTCTATTGAATGGTATCATTCGTAAAAGGGAAACACCGGCAAATTTGTTTGTTATGGCTTCGCCGGTATACTTCAATGAATTGATTCAACTCATCAAATTTGCGGAGCAACCACTTTTAATTACCGGACGGCTAAGCCCCGGGAATTACGATATGCATAAACTGGTTAAAAGCAATGGCATGAATATATTGTTATTGTGTAACGATGGCATGGGCATTACCAAAATGATCCAGGAGATGGAAGCTTTACATCGGCAGGTAGCCTTCCTGGTACACATCAAAGGAAGTAACAGCATCGTAGGCAGTAATGACAAAAATGCAAAAGGTATTTTTATTGCCGGTCCAGCAACTGTTGTAGCCAATTAGCCAGCAGTTTCTCATCGGGGCCTTGCCGGATGTCTATTTTGTTTGTCTCAAACTTTTTTATGGCTTCCAAAGCCTCATCCAGGTTAAAGCCTGCCTGCTGAGTGGTATAAAATAATTTTTTTTCCAAGAGATGCGCTGCAAGATATTCCTGCTCTCCCTGGCCGGGTGTGGGAACCAGTATCGCTTTTTTTTGCAGGCTAACAAGGTCCATCACAGTGGAATAACCACTTCTTGCCACGATCATCCCGGATTGTTGAATGAGGA
>JAKQKY010000244.1 GCA_029560415.1 Bacteroidota bacterium
AACGGCGCCGCTGCATCGCCCTACATCAGTTACAGTGCACAAGTAAGAAAAGATGCTGACGCAAGGAATGCGTTCGAGGCAAAAAAGAAAGCACTGGGCAGGGCCATCAGGAACGGGCTGATTAACAGAACTGCTGAACAATACGACCGTTTTATAAAGGCTGCCGCAGATGCCGGATTCAGTAAAGAAGAAACAGAAATTTATTTCGGTAAAAACCAGGCCGCCTTTGCACAACTATTGCTACGGCCCCATCATTTGATCGATGGATTTTTTCCTGGTTTTGATCCAACATCCCTGCCATCGGTTCCTGTACAAAAAGCAAAGGTGAACAGCCTTGGCAACTTACGTACAGAGGATATAGCCCCTGGTGAAACAGATATAGTGGAAGTGTACAGGACTTTAATGCACACAATACAATACAGCAATTCATGGGAAGAGAAAGAGCGCCTGTATCATCGGGCCATTGAAATTTCCACCACCGTTGCCCGGCGGGCCAAATTGAATTACATCAGCAATTCGGATGATCTATGGTATAGCCTGGGTTATATAAAATATGTGAATGGTGATTATGGCAGCTCGGTACACTATTTTAAAAAATGCCATGAGGTAAGATATGTTTTAAGGAACGACCGTCAAACAATGAGCAGTGGGGTTACGGAAAAAGACCTGTTCAGTTTTTTATATGCCGGCTCATTGTTAAACAATGATATTGCAGAAGCCATGGCCTATTTGAACCTTGCAGTTAAAAATGGTTATTCCGGCCCAGTGTTCTTATCGCATCTTTATATGTTACAAGGAGAGTATGCTGCAGCAGTACAGGTAGTGCAGTCTCATCTCAGCAAGGAGTCCAATCCGCTCATCGCAGCGAGGTACCAATACTATATACTTGGATTAATGCTGTTACAAAAAAAGGATGCAGAGGCCTTGCTGTATCACAATGCACAACCGGGCTTTGATAAAATAAACAGTACGGAGGAGTTAAGAACGAATGTGGCCATGGCTTTATACAACTTTGTGCTGGAAGATGAGAAGGCACCTGAATACAAAGGTTTTCAACCCGGTCGCTTTTTCAGGCTCGATCTTGCCAAACAACTGAAACCCGGGCTTAGGTTAATTGTGGAAAAAAGCTACCAGGTAAATGAGTCGTTTAAAAGGCTGCATCAAATGGAGGAAGACCTTGCAGTGCTGGCAGGCAAGGCAGGGTATGATGAAGTGGTAACAACACCGGTAAATACACCGGCCACGGTTCGTTTTTTCAAACCCAATGGCCATACCAATATTGTTTTGAACGGGTTGCCGCACCCGGCCAGCTTTGCGCAGGTAACGGAAGAGCAAAAACAGCAGGGATACAGAAATTTTGAATCGCTGGCAGATTTTCTGGCCATTTTAAGAGAAGGCATTGTTAACGGCTATGAGTCTATGTTTGACAGAACCACCCGTTTTGATGACCTGTATCTTGCTTTTGATACATCATTCGGTTTAAAATATTATTTACATGACTTCTCCGCATTTGAAGTATCAAGGTCAGTAAATGCTTATATACAGCCCCGTATACCCATGCTCGCTGGCTATCATACAGAAGAGAACAGGGATAACGCCATTGCGTATGCGAAAAAATTCAGTAAGGAACTTCGGAAAACAATGTCCTTTCACGTAAACAGTTTATCAAATAAAATATTTTTCGATTCGTTTGTTGAAAAAAAGAAGGATGAAGGCCGGTCGTTTTACTATACCTACAGTATAATCGTTGAATATGCGGAAACGATTGATAAAAAGCCCTATTACAAGGTAATACTGGAAATTTCCAGGATATGAGGCAGCGGTTGCTTAACAGCCGGCCCTTTGAAAGAAATGCTGGTTTTCATTCCTGTCAGTGTCTTTCATGAAAAACCTTAACGCTCTAAAATTGTAATATATCCAGTAAGGATTTCTATGATCTCATCAACCCATATTGCAAAAGCGGTTGAGCATTGGTAATTACATTCACTATATGGCTGGATATTTTCCCGGCCCGCAGTTTACCCTATAGCTGCTGTAGATTGAAATCCCCAAACTATCCCGTTTCAGGGTAAATGGCGGCTGGGTTCGGGTACCACAGACCCTGGAGCAGGGTTTTAATTCTTCTGCTTCGCTTTGGTTTGGTGACACCACTCACAGTTTCCTAAAACAAACACTTCATTTATGCATAGGGTTCGTTGAGCTACGAACCTTGGCACAGATTTTTGTTCTTACGCAGGTTTATAATACAATCTATAACCAGGATGGATAGTAGTTCATGTATCTCGAACCATACAAGAGAAAGTGATGCCCGAATTCGTTATAAAAATATGCTTTACTGGATATCGTGAGGAAAATCACTAATATTTATTTAAATCTGCAACCGCTTACCTTTTTTAAAAAACAAGAATACATGCACCCCGAACGTTTAGCAAAAGATTTTTTTTTCATCCCGTTTTTACTAATCATTTCTATGGGGGCTAAAAGCCAGGCCATTTCCGAAAGGATTGATGCAGCAATGCTTCCTGCAGCTGAACTGCCTGTACAACAAACACCCATCGCTGAAGCGACCCATGTTATACCTGTTCAGGGTGGTGATGCAATTGTTTCAGTGAATGCCGTACTGTCGCCGCCGTCCTGCACTGTTAATATGTTGCCAGTCAACGGATCCGTCGTTAATACATCCCCTGTTATTTTTCGCTGGAGTGCTG
>JAKQKY010000246.1 GCA_029560415.1 Bacteroidota bacterium
TGAATTCATAATTTCCGGCATTTTTATAATTCGTAATGGTTCCGAAACTGATGGTATTTGTCTGGTCTATTTCAGCGCCTTTCATTTGTATCATCAACACCGTATCGCCCGCATTGAATGCGCTGCCATCCTCGACCGTTAGTGTGTTATTACATGGATTCAATGCCAGCACAGGCGTGTAATCGTTTATAATATTGCTGATTCCGGAGGTTTGGATGGCACAGGAATCGGCCACGAAACTGCAGCTTGGATTGGTATTATTAATGCTTGCTGCACCGGATAATACGCCATTCCAACTGGCATTTCCTTGTTTATTGAGGAGGTTATCAAATGTGTAATAAGCTAACAAGCCTGATTGTGTAGTTGGACTCGGCAAGGAGCTATTCATATTTGTTTGGAGCTGTAATTGGCTGCGTGCTACATTCCAGATGCGTACTTCGTTAATATAACCCTTAAAATTTGTTCCAACTGGCGCTCCGAATGCATAATCTCCAATTGTAGTTATGAAATCGTTTAAAAAAAGATTACCCGTTGCGGAAATCTGGCTCATTAAGAAACCGTTTCTATAAAATTTTAAAGTTGTTCCATCGTAAACTAATGCCGCATGATAAGTTTTATTAAGTTCAATTAAACAAATAGGTGGAGTTCCAAAATACCCATTTGAAGTTGTAATTTCTGCACCATTGGGGCGCAATAAATAATTTGCATTTGAGGGTAAATTATGTTTCGAAACCAAGTCGCCTGCATATAAATAATTACCTGTATAAGGTGATGTTCTGTTAAAAACTGCTTCAACGGTAATTTTGTTCCCACTTACATCTAAATCTCCAATTTTTACGCTTTCACCTACCACTTGCGTTTTTAGCCAATTATTACAATTTACAATTGACCCACAACCTCCAATGGCCTTCACTTCATCTACATTCAAAGCCCTGTTATAGATCCGGATATCATCTACATCACCATTAAACCAATATGGAAATGATCCATTATTCAGTTTGCCAAAAAACAAGTCATCTGCATTCGTAAAGCCTACACCGTTTTGCGGACCACTGTATTTAAGTTCACAATTCACATAGAGTTTAGCAGTTGTGCCATCATACGTGAGGATAACATTATACCATTCATTTGCCTGGATCTTTGGTAAATAGCCTGGAGCGGGTATATTAATCAGTGTTCCGTTAAAGCATTCCTGTGATGTATTTACAGGGTTGGCGCAATGGGTATAATTATAATAGAATCCATCGTCAAATCTTAAGAAATAATTTCCGGGCAAATGATCCGCATTGCCTTTCATCACCACTGCATTTCCATGACATGTTCCAGAATAAAATCCTGTTGGTCGCACCCAGGCACTTATCGAGAGCGTGCTGACACTATTTAAGGAGGCGCTGTTGGTCACCTGCATATAAGTATTCGTCCCATTGAAATGATAAGCCCTGTTTGCATTTCCAAAACGGTCATTCGTTAAACTGGCATTGTTAAATACCGGGTTGTTGCTATTGCCACTGATGTCGTTTGCATTGCCGTCGAATGGATAATAGGCTTGCAGACCAAGGTTGAGATTTACCTGGGCCAAAGAACCTGTTGCAAGAAGTAATACAAAAAAGAATTGTACAAATTGTTTCATGTTGTTAGGGTAACCGGTATGAATAGGGGATTAAAGATCAATATTTGACCAACCGATTTATTATAAATATACATAATTCACTATAACTTTGGAGTCTGTTTTTTGAAACCAAAACGCTTTTTCAGGTTATCAATAACAGGCATAAGGTCCGGGGTGATCTTACGTACATAGATTCCTACAACATATAAGACTACAAATAATGCAGACCGAACGAATAGTCCAATGAGTCCCTCCATATTTAGAAAAGCATAATAGCAAACAGCATAAGATATAAAAGCAATGCTCATCACTTCCAAAGTCTTGCTGGTAAAGGGTTGCATGTTGAAACGTTTCCAAAGAAACCAGAACCTTACGAAATTATACACGCTAAAAGATACCAGGTTGGCCACCGCCGGTCCAATGATCCCGTATTTTACGGTAAGGGTGTAGCTCAATGGAATGATCAAGGCGGTCAATAATAGGCTTGTCCAGAGTTCAAATCGCCAGAATACTGAAGTGCCGATGATCTGCCCGTTCACCCCGGTGCCCAGTTCTACAATAGCCACCACGCCAAGGATAAAGAAAACCCATTTGCCTTCGAGATATTCTGGGTTGATGCCAAAGAACTGGATACCCTGGTTATAATTGAGCCAGATAAGGAAGAAAATGAACAATGAAAATGTTAACAGGTTGATGGAGGATCGCTGGTATATTCGTTGTATCTCGGGAAAATCTTTTTGTTTCCAGGCCCTCGACAAGATGGGAACGGTAATGGCCACAATGCTTCTGAACGGAGCCTGAAGTACAGATACCATGTAAGCCGCAAATCCGAAAATACCCACTTTACCCAGGTTTTGTTTGGCTGCCAATACCAGCCCATCGATACTGGTTCTCAATGCATTTACGATGATCACCACAAAAGTCAGAGCCAAAATAGCGATGATCTTTTTCCGGAATTTTTTAGTGACCCTGCTGGTTTTAAATACCAGCCAGAGTTTTCCTTCCTGTTTTAAGTGGATGGCCAGGATGATCACGATCACAGCATTCTGTAAGGAGAAGAGGATGATGAATGTATGAAAATCGATCAGTCCGAAAATTTTAAGCACGATGATAACCAGTGTGTATAAACGCAGTACGGTTTCCCTCAGCAGGCTGGTGAGCACGCCTTTGTCGAATCCAAAGGAATAGGCTTCCAGCAAATTATAGAGTAGCACACAGAATGCCATGGGGATGATCCAGAAAAAATATTCCACCAAAAGGATGGAGTTGGCGCTGAACTTTCGTACGATCAGGGGTTCTATCAGGTATAAACCAGCACAGGTAATGATGAACCCGATCATGGCAACCCGCAGGGCAATGCCCAACATATCATTTTCACGGGGCTTTACATTGTCCTGGTAATAGGGAAAGAATTTATACAGGAAGGAAGTGACGCCCAGGGTAGAGAAGGCAAAAATCAGCTGGCTCACTTCAATCATGGCCCTGGTCAGCCCATTCTGATCTGTGCTAAACCAGTTCTTGTGCGTAAGAAAATAAGTGTTGATGGCGCCAATCAAAAAGCCGGCATAGATCCAACTGGTTGCCTTTAAACTTCTTTTTCTTATTTGCGACATGTATAAGCTGTAAATTCTTGAAATATCCGGTAATTTGTAAAAATATCACTTAAAATTACATAAGCCGGTAATTTTTGAATATTATCGATTTTATATAAAGTATCATTTTACAGATGAATATTGCGGTTGTATATCTTTCCTGGATTCCTTACGGGAGTAAATATTTGGATGATTTTTTAGAGAATTATTGCAATACGGCTGCTCGTTGTGCGCATCGATTGGTAATAGTATTAAATGGCACAAAGTTTTGTTCTAAAGATGAGATTATGCTATTTAAAAAGATCATTTCTTCAAAGGCCATTGAGCATTGCCAGGTGCTTGAATTTGAATCAGGCCAGGATATTGAGGTTTATAAAAAAGCCGCTAATCAAATCGATGCGGACTATTTTTTATTTTTAAATACGTACAGTCAAATAAGAACTGCTGGCTGGCTTTCATTTTACACTATGAACTGGCAATTAAAAGTTGGGCTGATAGGTGCAACAGCCTCTTTTGCCAGTTACCTGAGTGCAATCAGGGAAAAACTTCTCTTTGATTGGAAAAGCAAAGTTGGACTAGCAACTAAAATGAATAGTTTGAAGTACTATCTTAAAATCAAGTTTCTGTATGGATCAAAATTTAAAAAGTTTCCTGCTCCTCATATCAGGACAAACGGATTTTTTATCAGTAAAAACTTATTTTGCAGCTTAAGTTCAATGGTAGTGAGTAACAAGATGAATGCCTATTTTTTTGAAAATGGTAAAAATAGCATGACGGAACAAGTATTGAAGCAAGGTTATGAATGTTTGCTTATCGACAACAAAGGGACTTCATATTCAATTGAAGAATGGCCATTGAGCAAAACTTTTTGGATTGCAGAGCAGGAAAATCTTCTCATATCTGATAATCAAACGAGAAAATATGATATTGCAGAACCAAATGAAAAAGCTTTATTGAAAAAGATTGCCTGGAATATTAAAAACTCATTATAACTTTTAAATAATCTTAATTCACCAAAATAGTATTAATAGAAAACAACTAAACATGCTTACAATTCGCAATACACCTGCTGATGAAAAAGTTGAATTTGATTATAAGACAATTGACAAAGGTCATCACCAGGTAAAATACAGGGGAGTGAAAGCGCAACGTTCACCTTTTGATTATGTGATATATCAAATGATCATTTCTGAAGTTCAGCCAGATCTCATTATAGAAATCGGGACTAATTTTGGAGGCGGTGCATTATACATGGCCGATATAATGAATAATCTTGGAAAAGGTGCCGTTCATTCGATTGATATAACAGATAACTGCACTGATATTGTTAAAAACCATCCCCGTATTTCATTGTTTCATAAGGGCTTTGAAGATTATGATCTCAGCCTCGCAAAAAATTATGAAAAAATAATTGTGATTGAAGATGCATCGCATATGTATGAAGATTCAATAAATGCAATCAATAAGTTCTGTCATTTAGTGAGTGTGGGTTCTTACCTGATCGTTGAAGATGGAATTGTAGATAAACTGGGCGTTTCCAAACAATTTCATGGGGGTCCTTGTAAAGCGATTCGTGAATTCCTGCCTAAGCATCCTGAATTTGTTGTAGACAGGAGCTGGTGTGATTTCTTTGGAAAAAATGCAACAAATAATGTAAATGGGTTCTTAAAAAAAATAAAATAAAGCTTGCTATTTAATATTCCTTGCCACAGCAAATATGTGGATTTGCAATAGATCAAGCGCAAGGACTTCATACCCGGCTTCCTGTAATATTTCTTTTACAAACTGATCATTGAAAACGTGATGATGAACACACCTGTTTTCGAAATTCTGATAAACCCTTTCGCGTAATTCATCTTTCGAGTTAACTCCGGCATCCATGCTGATATCGTGAAAATTGATCACTTCATCAAAATGGGTATTGTCTTGTTCGCCCATCTTGTTATTATAGTCATTTATAACATGCTCCAGCGTGGTTACTTTACGGTTATGATCAAATGTTTTTTCTTTATTGGGTAATACCAGGATAAGATGGCCATCTTTCTTGGTGATCCTTTTCCACTCATGCAAAGCTTTCAATGGATTTGCGAAATGTTCGAGATTATGACAGGACAATACAAAATCATATGTATCATCCTTAATATCTTTTAAATCATTGCCTTCCGAAATGAATTGGGTTCCTGGTTGTTTTTTATCGAAGTAAATGTAGGTTTTACCGGCATTTAATGAACCTTCCCAAATTGTATTGTCGCTGAAATTGCAGCCGTCAAGTCCCTCAATATGTTTGTAAATTGGTAAAAGCCCTTTATTGGAAAATGTAAAACTTGGGCCGCCGATTTCTATTCCATTTAATCCTTTTATTGCTTTAATATACCTATTTTTATTTTTTAAATGCTTAGGGAAATAAAATCTGAATTTCTCCTCAAGTTTTTTCAACATATTTTTTATTTACAAATAAAGAAATCAACAAAGCGTAAATACTGTATGAAGTATTCTAAAATCAAGTACGAATTTAATCCAAATATCTTCTACTCAGGATATTTATTAAGGAAAAAACTCTTGCTTGCTGTAGACAAGTATTCAACATATATGAAGGGACGAATGCTTGATTTCGGATGTGGTTCCAAACCTTATAAAACATTATTTACAGTTGATGAGTACGTTGGCGTTGATTTTGAAGGGGAAGGGCATTCGCATGAAAATGAGCAGATCGATGTTTTTTATGATGGAAAGAAACTTCCATTTCCAGATAATCATTTTGATTCAGTTTTCAGTACAGAAGTCTTTGAGCATGTGTTTAACCTGGAAGAAATGGTTGTTGAAATAAAAAGGGTTATGAAACCAGGAGCAAGAATTTTGGTTACCTGCCCGTTTGCTATACCTGAACATGAACAACCCAATGATTATGCCCGATATAGTTCATTTGGATTAAAGCACTTGTTCGAAAAAAATAATTTTAAAGTTATTGAGTTTGAAAAAATCGGCAATCATTTCGATACATTGATCCAGTTACGGATTAGTTATTATAGCCTGGTACTGTTTCCGAAACTAAATAAACTGGTTATTGTTAAGCCAATTTGTGAAGTAATCATTTATCCGATTTATAACTTGTACGCTTTATTATTTTCTAAAATTTTGCCTAAAAGAAATGCACTTTACATGAATAACGTTATTGTTTGTGAAAAACTATCCTGATATGGGATATTAGATAACATTTAAAGCATGAACAATCCACTGATTTCTATCTGCATACCAGCTTATAAAAACGACAAATACCTTGAAGTATTATTGAATTCTATATCCAATCAAACATTTCGGGATTTTGAAGTCATTATTACTGATGATAGCCCTGGGAATGAAGTGGAATCGTTATGTAATAACTTTCATGATAAATTCAGGTTGACTTATTTAAAAAACATTCCTTCAAAAGGCTCGCCTGCCAACTGGAATGCAGCGATTAAAAAAGCATCCGGCCGTTGGATTAAAATCATGCATGATGATGATTGGTTTTCAAATAATAAAAGTCTTGATAGATTTGCCCGGGCCATTAATGAAAACCCAGGTATAAACTTTATTTTTTCAGGATTTTCAGAGTATGAAAATGGCAAAGCAATTTCAATTGATCAGTTACCTAAAAATATCCAGTTAAAACTAAAGCGTACTGCTTTAACCTTATTTAAGAAGAATTATATAGGTCATCCTAGCACTACTTTAATTAAAAATAATCTCACCGAATGGTATGATGAAAACTTAAAATGGGTAGTTGACTTTGAATTTTACATCAGGGTTTTAAAAACAAACTCATTTTCTTACATCGACGAGCCACTTATTAATATTGGCATTAGCCACGAGCAAATTACAAAGGCAGTATTCAGAAAAAAAGAAGTTGAGATTCCAGAAAATATTTACTTACTGAATAAACTGGGAATAGGGGTGCTTGGCAATATCTGGGTATATGATTATTACTGGCGACTTATTCGAAACCTCGGAATAAGGCATGCTGACGAAATGTACACTTACCTAAATGGACAGCCGGTTCCAAATGTAATAGGTAGCATGATTAAATATCAGAAATTTATTCCGTTGTCACTATTAAGGATAGGTGCTATTTCCAAATTAAATATGTTCTTATCGTACCTAATTAACCGGTAAAGCAATAAGTTTTGGATTCTTGATATAACTACTTCTTCCCCTCATTCACCAACTCAGCCTGCATCATTTCACTCACCAGCATCTGTAAATCGTACTTTGGCTTCCAGCCAAGGATAGTATTGGCTTTGCGGGCATCACCAATAAGTTCTTCTACTTCTGCCGGGCGGAAATATCTTGGGTTGATGGCGATCACTTCTTTGCCGACAGGCAATTGATACGCCGGGTTATTACATTTTTTAATGAATCCTTTTTCTTCGATGCCTTCACCGCGGAATTCGATGTCGATGCCAACTTCGGCAAAGCTGAGTTTGGCAAAGTCGCGTACACTGGTGGTAATGCCGGTGGCCAATACAAAATCTTCGGGTTTGTCCTGCTGCAACATCATCCACATGCCTTCAACATAATCTTTTGCATGTCCCCAATCACGGCGGGCATCCAGGTTACCAAGGGTGATCTTATCCAGTTTGCCCAATGCGATCTGTGCTGTACCAATGGTGATCTTGCGGGTTACAAATCCTTCACCACGTAATGGACTTTCATGGTTGAACAAAATACCATTCACGGCAAAAATATCATAGGCCTCACGGTAATTCACCGTAATCCAGTAACCATATAATTTGGCCACACCATAGGGTGATCTTGGATAAAAAGGAGTTGTTTCTGTCTGTGGAATTTCCTGCACCTTACCATATAATTCAGAGGTAGAGGCCTGGTAAAATTTGGTCTTGGTCTCCAGCTTTAAAATGCGGATGGCTTCCAGGAACAACAATACACCTACTGCATCGGCAGTAGCGGTATATTGGGGCGTTTCAAAACTTACCTGCACATGGCTCTGCGCTGCCAGGTTGTAAATTTCATCAGGTTGTGTCTGTTGTATGATGCGCAGGATATTACTGCTATCGGTAAGATCGCCGTAATGCAGGAACAGCCTGTTCTTATAAGCTTCATTGAAGATCAGGTGATCGATCCTGGCGGTGTTGAGCATGGAACTTCTTCTCCTGATGCCATGTACGATATATCCTTTCTCAAGTAAAAGTTCTGTGAGGTATGCCCCGTCCTGGCCCGTGATCCCTGTTATCAAAGCTGTCTTCATGAATCTTTCCTTATTTTTTGATTATTTTTGCAAATCTATTCTAATTGTGTCAAATGGCCATTCTTTGTAAGCAGAATGTGCTGCAAAAGAATGGGATAAACCTGGCTTAACTACGATGGTTGGGTACTTTAAAAGAACTGAAGGAATGAAAATAGCGCTCAACTGCTGGGTTTTACGGAATAAACAACTGGATGGTATCGGCAATTTTACAGTTGAAACGTTGCCCCTGATCATCAAGGCACATCCCGAAATTGAATTTCTACTACTCTGCGATAAGAATTTTACCGAATCTTATTTCGATTTTCCTAACGTAAAGAAATATCACATTTTCCCGGCACTCCGGCACCCCGTTTTATATGTTGCCTGGATGGAGTGGGTGGTGACCCGTTTTTTAAAAAAGCACAAGCCCGACCTGTTTGTTTCCATGGATGGGTTCCTGAGTCTTAGCAGTTCCTGCAAACAATTGCCCGTGATCTACGATCTTAATTTCGAACACTACCCGCAGGATCATAAATTACAGAATCGCCTCTATTATCGTTTCTTCTTCAAACGCTTTGCCCGCAAAGCCGTTCGCATTGCCACGATCTCGGAATACAGCAAGGAAGATATTACTAAACAGTATGGAATAGATCCGGGGCTTATCGATAATGTATCCTGCGGCATTAAGGAAAAATTCGGACCATTGTCGGCCGACGAAAAAGCAGCCGTGAAAGCAGCGCATACTAACGGTAAAGAGTACTTCTTTTTTATAGGATCCATGCATCCCCGGAAAAATATCGTACGACTATTGCAGGCATTCGATGCATTTAAAAAGCAATCTGGGTCCGATTATAAACTCATCCTTGGCGGACATATCCTTTGGGATGATGATAGCATTAAGGATACCATGAATGCACTCTCTTGTAAGGATGATATCATTTTTACCGGTCGCCTTTCTGATGCCGACCTGGCAAAATTATTGGGAGCAGCGTACTGCCTGAGTTTTGTACCTACGTTTGAAGGATTCGGCTTGCCCATCGTAGAAGCATTTCAGTCAGGCGTTCCCGTTATCTGCAGCAATACCACGTCAATGCCAGAAGTGGCCGGCAATGCAGCATTGCAGGTTGATCCCTTCCAGATCGGCTCCATCAGCGATGCCATGCTTAAAATCTATAACAATGAACCTTTGCGTCAATCAATGATCCAGGAAGGTTTTGTGCAGAAGAATTTGTTTACGTGGAAACGTACGGCGGGGAAGTTGTATGAGAGTATGATGAAGGGATGCTAGATGCTGGATGCTGGATGCTGGATACAAGATACAAGATACAGGATGTGGTTACTTTAGAATTGAATATTGAGTATTGATTATTGAATATTTTCTTCAACTTCTTTGTTAATAATTCCTTGTTACTTGTTCGATATTTTTTTTACCACAAAGATCACAAAGGTTTTACAAGGGACACAAAGATTGAAGCTTGATAATAATTAGCGTTCTCAAGTTAGTGGGTACTCCGATAATTATTACCTATTAATTATAAATTGTTCTTTCACCTTCCTTTTTAATGATTCCTTGTTCCTTGTTCGATATTTTTTTACCACAAAGATCACAAAGGCTTTACAAGGGACACAAAGATTGAAGCTTGATAATAATTAGCGTTCTCAAGTTAGTGGGTACTCCGATAATTATTAATTATTACCTATTAATTATTAATTATTACCTATTAATTATTAATTATAAATTGTTCTTTCACCTTCCTTGTTCGATTTTTTTTTACCACAAAGATCACAACGGTTTTGACAAAGGGCACAAAGAAAAATTTAACCACAGAGTTATAGGAGTACGGCACAGAGGAAAAGGAGTTGAATATTGAATTTGTTCTTCAACTTCCTTATTTATTATTTATTATTTCTTATTTCCTACGATGCTCGATAAAAGAAAGACGACGCAGGCTAGCGGGTCCTCCAACAATTATTAATTTTTAATTATTAATTACTAATTATTCCCCCAGTACTCTAACAGATCAGTAAGGCTCTTCCTAATGGGAATAACGGGAGCCCATCCCATTTCCTTGTTGATCTTTTCATATGAACCGATCACTTGTTTATTTTCGGAAGGGCGGAAGGTTTTTGGATCAACTTTACACAGAATGGTTTTGCCGGTAATGTCGGCAAAGAGATCGATCAGGTCTTTTAATACAATGCCTTTATTGGAGCAGATATTGTATGTGCTGCCTGTTTGTCCATGTTGCAGCAACAGGTAATATGCTTTCACCACATCTCTTACATCAGTGAAATCGCGGGTTACTTCAATATTTCCTACTGTGATCTCAATGGGGTCTATTCCTTTTTTCTGTTGGTCTGCAATTTGTTTGGCAAAAGAAGACACTACAAAATTGGACATCTGGTAAGGTCCGATATGGTTGAACGACCTGGTATGTATGATATCGAGTCCATAATTGCGGGCATAGATCTCAACCAGCTTTTGTTGCATCACCCTGGAGGTACCATACGGACTTGCCGGGTTGGGGCAGAGGGTTTCTACCAGGGGAAGCGCTACAGACTGCACATTGCCATATTCCTCTGCCGAGCCCACTGATAATATCCTGCATTTGATATTCAGTAATCGTACATTTTCAATGATCGCCAGGAATATGCCGGTATTGTGTTTGATCGTTTCTGCCGGGTGTTGCCAGCTATAGGCTACACTGCTTTTAGAAGCAAGGTGTAAAATATGATCGGGTTTGAATGCAGTGAGCAGGTCTTTCAGATCGCCATTATTCATCAGATCTATCTTGTGAAAACGACAGGTCAGATTCGGGAATTGATCTTCCCTGAAATCTGGTTTATTGTTATGATAGATGCCGGCGATCTCAATGGGTTTATCCAGTGTTGACAATAATTCAACAAAATGCCTGGCTACAAAACCCGATATGCCTGTAATTAAGATTTTCATATCAATCAATGAGTGCGGTGTTCTTTAAAACACTGGCTGCTTTATCTGCAATATTACCCCAATAAAAATGATTATAGAAAGCATTGGGAATATTTTCTTGAGTATTTATGTCAATTATTGCTTTTGTAAATGGCTCCCAGTCCGTATCTCCGGTTAAAACCAGTTTTTTCCCGGTGATGGATTGCGGGATGCCAATGGCGCCGCTTTCCGTACTGATGCAGGATATATTATAGCCCAGGGCCTCAACCAGTTTGGTTTTGATGCCACCTCCGTCGGTAACTGGATTGATGAACAGATCACAACCCTTGAAATAAACCGTGATGTCGTCTACGAAGCCTGCATATATAATGTGCTTGTCTTGGTAGGCTTTTAATTCATCCAGGTTGGCGGGCAGGCTCTTTCCACAGATGATAATGCGGTAATTAAAGCCAGCCTGTTTCATTAGAGCAGGGTTAATCACATTTAATATGATCATCAGCGCATCCAGGTTGGGTTTGTAATCCAATGTTCCGTTGAACAGGAGGATCTTTTCATTTGAACCGATGCCATATAAATTTTCCAATACCTGCCGTGCAACAGACCGTTCTGATGGCATCGGAGATTCCTTTGCATCAGATCCGTACGTGATCGTTTGACAACGCCTTGCATCAAGTTTAAAGTGTTTGATGGCAAACTGCTCATCTTCCCCGGTGATAAAAAAATTAAGATCGGCCCGCCGGTGCGTAAACTTTTCATATTGCCATAATATACGCCACCACCAACGCCCGGTGCTTTTGAACCGCAGTGATTCGATGTTATGTGAATGCACAACCAGTTTTACTTTCGTGGTCCACTTCAGCAAAGTGCCCAGCCAGCCATAATAGGGATGTTCCAGGATGAGATGGGTGATATTATCCTTCAATAAGATCTTTCTCAAAGGAAAAAATAAAAATGGATTGACATATCTTAAAAATGAATTGCCAAGCAATGGAATGAACGTTGCCGGAAATCCTGCAGGGAATTCATTGTTTTTGGTAGAGATAAAGCTAACGGGTACCCGCACACCAAGGTAACTATAAAAACATGCAATCCCTTTCTGCCCGCCCATTTTTGCAGGAAAAACGCGGTACGATGCAAGGGCGGCTATGTGCAGGGTTCTGGACAATGGTTTATGATATTTACATTGGATTTTGGGTTCTTATGTTTGCAGGATCATATCATCCTGTTACATTTATTGTTCCGTGTTTTTATGCCGTTTCTTTTTTATTGTTCCTGAATTGAAGCCCGATGCAACCCAGCAACAGCAGGGCGATCAGCCAGCAGGCAATGTTACTTATCTTTTTGCCGGTAAAGTAAACAGCAGGTTCAAACTTAAATTCAATGGTATGATTTCCTGCAGGTACTACCATGGCCCTTAATACATAATCGGCCTTGAAGAAAGACGCAGGTTTACCATCTATGTACACTTTCCAGTCTTTATAATAGATCTCGCTGAATACTGCTACATGATTCGAAGTTGTGCTGGTTTTATAGCTGATGGCATCATTATCAAAACTGGTCATGCTGATCGTTGCGGTACTATCAGCAGGCGTATACGCAGTTACCAGGTTTTTAAATTGTTCATCCACTACAGCTGTGTCAGATGGATTGAACGTATCCAATGCTTTCATCTCTGCTACCGGCCCATTCACAAATTTCACCGTTTTTACAAACCATGCGTTGCCCAGTGCTCCGGGGTTCTGTAAGGCTACTTTGTCGTTGCCCTGGCGCTGGATCACGTATTTGGCGTTGAGCATATTCACCACGTTGATATTGGGTGAACCGCTGAGCTGGTAGGCGATGAGGTCATCATAAATGCCTAATTTGGCCGGGTGGTAACCTCCTATGGATTTATGGTAGTATGATGTCCTCGATTCTTCCAGGCTTTCGGTATTGAATACACGATAATTGGGCGATTTGTCGGCCAGGATGGTACGATCGGCATTTGATAAAGGAAATTCTGTGGCTTCATATTTATCCTTGCTGTCGAAACTCTTATCATTCAGGTATTTCATACCAAAGCTCAGCAGGTCGATTCCTGCAGCCAGGGTAACGGCAATGCATAGGAGACCGGCATTGATCTTCTTTTTAATGTAAAGTGCAATGAAAGCCATGGTGAGCGCTATAAAAGCAAATGACCGCATCATATCACTTAGCAGGAACGAGGCCCTGTCTTTGCGGATCGCAGTCAGAAATTCGCGGGAAGTTTTCTGTGCATCAGGATTGTTGCCCAGGTTCATCATCATTTCTTCATACAAACGGTTATCGGTCAGTGGACGGAAATCATTGTTCAGTTGACCGACCTTTTGTTCCATGGAGGCATCGCCCGGTTTGTATACTTCATTGAATTTGGACGTGCGGGCCTTATTCTCTTTACTGAAATCGGAGCTCATGTAAAACAGGCCTACCAACACAAAAACGGCGGCGGTTGCCATGGCACTACGTATAAATGGCTTCCATGCGCCGGGGTCATTGCTATCCATGAGTTTATTCAATGCCAATGCTGCAGCAATTGGGAACAGGAGCTGTGGAATCACCAGGGCCATGGTAGGCACCCTGAATTTATTGTACAAGGGGAAATAATCAAACATGAAATAGTTGAATGAAGGCAGGTTGCTTCCAAGTGCCAATATTATACCAAGGATACTTGCCGCCAGTATCCACCATTTGTGTTTGCCATCAAGGTAAAACATACCAAAGATGAACATGAAACAAATCACGGCGCCCAGGTACACGGGACCGTTAGTAAAGGGCTGATCGCCCCAATAGATCGAAACGCTTTTCTGCAGGGCATAATTGGCGGCCTGGTCTTCGGGCACATTCATTTTATCGGTCAGGAATTTCGCTACATTCGAATTTTCATCCAGTTTTGGAAAAAGATATTGGTCGCCTTCTCTTTCTGCATAATGCGTACCATATCCCATCACACCCGGAAACATCAGGCTCATGCTTTCGGTTTTTCCATAACTCCACATGAAGGCATAATCTTTTGAAAGGCCGGTGGTTTTTCCGTCTTTCACTTTGTCTTTTGTTTTGCCGGCTTCGGGCATCACCAGTTGTCCGCCCCGTTTCGAATCTTTGGCAAAATCATAAGAGGTCATTAAAATCAGCGCATTGGCTGCCACTCCAATGATCCCGGCCAGGATCATCAGCCCCAGGCTTTTTGCCAGGTGGGCCGATTGCTTTGATTTCAGAAAATACAGCAGGTACGAGATCGTCATGATAAACAGTACCAGGAAAAGATAATAACTGATCTGCTGGTGACCCTGGGCGATCTGTAAGGCTGTCAGCAATGATGCCAGGGTAAAACCGGTGAGATATTTCTTATCGAAGATGAGTATCACGGCACCGATCACGGCAGGTGCATAGGCCAAAGCCAGCATCTGGGTGTTATGGCCCGCGGTGATGATGATAGGGGAGAAACTACAGAAAGCAAATCCCAATGCACCCAGGATGGATGCGTAAGGCCTGATGCGTAAACAAATGCAAAGGAAATAAAAAGATATACAGGCCAGGAAGAAAAAGTTTAGTGGTTGGGGTAACCATAACTGGAACGCATGATCGATGATGCCCAACGGCGACCAATCGCCTTCCAGCGCAACCTGGTAAGCAGGCATACCACTGAACATGCTGGTCAGCCACAAGGGTACGTGACCATGCTGCTCTTTGTATTCATACGATTGATGACTCATTCCCTGCCAACCGGTAACATCGCCCTGTTTGAGTACCACGCCCGATTCCAGGGCAGGTTTGCAAAATATAACAGTAACTAACAGGAAAATACCAATGGCAACCAGGTGAGGTACCAGGCTTTTGAAATTCATATTTTTCATCAATAAAGATTTACAACCGGCAAATTAAGGTTTATAATGTAAATAGCGACGCTAAGGAAAGTCAATTTTACAGCCAGTAAAGGATGAAGTAAAGGTTAAACGCATAAAAGCCGCAAGGCATTATTGACCAACACCCTGTTGCATGTTCTGCATGTTTTCCATTTCACCTTTCATGTTCTTTCTTTTGAAGAGATTCACATCCAGCTTTCCAAAACGCCAGTTAAAGTTTAAACGAAGCACTTGCGGATCGCGGCGACGTGAATAATCCTGGTTGAAACTTTCGTTGGCTGCACGGGTTGCATAAAGCCTGGTGCGAAAAATATCATTGAACTGTAGTGTCAATGAAGCTGCGTTGTTTTTAAGGAATTCCTTTTTAATGGCGATATCGGCACCATAAATGGGTTTGATGTATCCCTGGGCCGTTGAATAAGTCTGCCCAAAGCCTGGTCCACCTCCATAGAAATTACCACCACCACCACCACGGCTAGCCGAACCCGAAGCTGCAGGCACGAGGGTCTTCGACTGGTAATCGCCGGTAAGCTGGATAGAAAAATTGGCCGGCAACTTAAAGCTGTTGTTCATTTTTGCAAACCAACTGAATTGTTCATTGTTTGACGTGCCAGGCAGGTTATCTGCGGTAAGATTGGTATTGTACAGGTTTATGTTTGTTGTAATATCCCAGTTTTTACCAACCTTATTTTTACTTGTTAATTCTACGCCCGTGGTAACACTTCTGCTGGCATTGGCGAAGCTGGTAAACCTGGCGGGCTTTGATAATATACTGCTGTCGATGTATTGATAACGTGTGATCAGGTTATCGGTTACCCGGCCGTAGATACTCAGGAGGATCGACTGGCCTGCTGAAAACTGCTGCGAATAAACAATTTCGCCAAGGTGATTGAATTCAGGTTTGAGGTTCGGGTTGCCGATACTCAAATTGAGTGAATCAGAGAAATCGATAAAGGGGATCAGTTGAAAAAAGCCTGGGCGGTTTATCTTGCGGGAATAATTAAGCTGCAGATCTGCTTTCTTATTAAGTTTCCAGGTAAAGAAGGCACTGGGGAATAAGCTCAGGGGATAATCGTTGCTGAACTGCTGGTTCTTTGTGAGCAGGTTGCCGGTATAGGATGAGCTTTCGATCCGGGCACCAAGCTGAATACTCACATTCTTTATTTGTTGCGAATAAGTTGCATAAGCTGCATACACATCATCCTTGAAATCATAATTCACGCCAAGGGCCGGTAACAGGATATATTGTCCAAGCCCGCCGCTGGAATCGATAAGGTTGTCGTTAAAACTTTTAAACCTTCTTTGTGACATACGCAATCCTGCCTCCAGCTTTTGTGTAGAAGAAATGGGATCGGTATAATCAGTCTGCAGGGTGAGGAACTTCGTATCACCGCCACCGGTAGATCGTTCAAACAGCCTGGTAGTTTTCGGCTGGTTAAATTGATCAAAATACAAACCATTGTAATCTGATGTGTTCCGGTTCCTGCTGAAATTATAATTGGCATCGGCCGTCCATTCCTTACCTGATTTGGAAAAATTATGTTTGAAACCTGCGCTGCTGCCGATGTTCCTGAAATGGGATTTACTCATCAGGTTTCGTTTGCCGGTTTCAAATATAGTGCTGGTAGCCGTTACCGTATCACGGTAAATATCGATCAGGTCACCGTTCTCAAATTGTCCGCGGGAATAATTTCCACTAATGGTAATGGTATTGCGGTTATCGATAAAATAATCCATACCCAGTCGTCCGAAGGCAAAATAACCTTTACCCACCGGGTTGTTGTTTTGGGAAAGATGGGCGGTTTTTGTTGAGAGAAAATCGGTTCGGTTGGTAATCACCTCGCTGATCGATTTACGCATGCCAAACATACCCGCAGCGAAAAAATTAAATTTATTCTGTTTAAAATTAATATCACCACCAACACCCGGCCTTCCCCTGGAATCTATACTGGCCCTGATGTTGCCGTTATAGCCACTCTTCCGGTTCTTCTTCAATACAATATTTAGAATACCAGCCGAACCAGCGCCTGCATCATATTTTGCAGATGGATTGGAGATGATCTCAATAGTAGCAATCTGGTCTGCCGGGATCTGGTCTAGCGAAAGGGTAGTAGGCCGGCCATCCACAAATATCTGCGGAGAAGCATTTCGCATGGTTACATTTCCATCGATGTCAACATTTACGGATGGCACATTTTTCATAACATCCACTGCTGTACCGCCGGTAGCGCTGATATCTTTTTCTACATTATAGATCTTTTTATCCAGGTTGAGCTGTATGAGTGGCTTATTGGCATTCACCGTTACATTCTGCAATTGGGTGGCATCCTTCAGTAGTTTGATATTGCCCAAATCTTTGTCAACTCCATTTAGCATACTGCTCATATCGCCACTCTTGGCGGCATTCATATTTATCTCAAAAGAAATGCTGGATTCATATTTTTTAAAGCCTACTGCTGAGATATGTAGTTTGAACTTACCCATTACCGGTAGTCTTTCAATACTGAATTCACCTTTCTTACTGGTTATGAGTACGGCGATCACTACGTCTTTCCTTTGGCGTGTATTGGTATCCAGTTTATTTTGAAGCAATTGTACAGTAGCAGCATCGATGGATTTCCCGGTAGCTTCATCCACTACTTTCCCATAGAAATGTCCCAGGTTCATGTTTTGCTGGGATGATTTATTTCCATTTACGGGGAACTGGGCAAATGTTGAATGCCCAAAGAAGATGTATAATAAAACGATTACCGATTTAACGTGTTGTTTCATAAAGTATTGAAACTGCTTAACGCAAATTTTGCGGATGCAATTTTAAGCTTTAAAATGACACACAGGTCCATTTATTTACACACATTATTTTTTTATACTATAAGTGTAAGTCACCCGGTTACTTTCAGTAAAAGCAGTATCAGCAGACCCGCAGCAAATCCAATGCCAGCGCAGGTTAGCTGGAATGCGAAGATTTGTGGGGCAGCATACCGGTATAGTTGTTTTCGTATATCCTGCAGGGAGAGTTCTGTGATTTTTTCGGCCAGGATCTTTTCCAATGATGCTTCATTCAGCAACTCATGAGCATATTTTTTCATGATTACGGGAAAGAGGATATCGATCTCAGTTAAGAAAGCAGTCTTAAACTGTAACAATGTTTTTTCTCCCATGAATTTATACAAAAGAGGAAACACCGTACTCAGCTTTTCATGCAAGAAATGATCTACGTGTTTTTCAATCTCAGGTTTCAATTTTTCCAATAGCAGCGGATCAGAAACCTGCTGTTCAATAAAACTTGCGGGAAGAATATGTGCAGAGACCGCTTTGGCTGCATCACCGGCAAAACGTTCCTGCAGGATAGGTAATAACGTTTTAGGTTTAAAAAATACCCGGTGCTTTTTTTTAGGCACAGAAAACAGGAACCAAAGGGTAACCCTTGAAATGCACCATCCCATGCAGGTTGTAACAGCAACAATGATGGTCATTTGAACCGGGGTCATGTTTTTTTTGCAGCAAAAGTAGTTGATTCACCAAAGCGTTTCAAAATGTAATTTTGACTGCGTGATGTTTTTATATATTTTTGCATCCTGATTCTAAACGGTGGTTGTAGCTCAGTTGGTTAGAGCACCAGATTGTGATTCTGGGGGTCGGGGGTTCGAGCCCCCTCATCCACCCAAGTTTATATTCCCTGTTCATCCGGACGGGGAATTTTATTTTATCCCTCTACACCACTCATCCATATTAACAACCTACCTGCCTGTTTAACAAAACATTATTGAGAATCTGACGTTAATGTCAAGCGGGGAACCTCGTTTTTCCGTTAATTTTACAACATGCAAAAAATTGCAAATTTTATTATGAGTAAAAAATTCATCCCGGTAATCATTGCGTTAACTGGTATAAGTCTCTTCTTTACTTATCAATCACAGGGCAAAAACGACAATGACGATAACCCCAAAAGCAGGTATACAAAGATTCTCAGGAATGTGGGCGTTTTGCTCGAAGAGGGCCATTTCAGCCCCAGGAAGATCGATGATGCATTCAGTAAAGAGGTATTGAAAAAATTTGCAGAAGAGCTCGATAACGACAAAACCATTTTTTTACAAAGTGATATCGACGCATTTAAGAAATACGAGAATCGCATAGATGATGAGATCCACGGGTCGGAACTGGAATCATTTTATACAGTCAACGATGTTTACATCAAACGTTCTGCAGAAGTTTCGCAGTTATATAAAGACATTCTTGCCAAACCTTTCGATTTTACGAAAGATGAAAAAGTGATCATGGATGCCGAGAAACTTGGTTTTCCCAAAAATGAGGCAGAGAGACTGGATCAATGGAGAAAGCGTTTGAAATATGCCGTGTTGGGTAAATATGTAGACCTGCAGGAAGAAAGAGAGAAAAATAAGGGTAAAAAGGATTTTAAGATCAAAGCCGACAGCACCCTGGAAAGAGAAGCCCGCGACCAGGCACGCAAACAGCTCGATCGTTATTTTGCAACCAAGAAAACCCGCGAAACAAATGACGAAAATTTCAGCACGTTTGTAAATACGATCACTACCATCATGGATCCGCACAGCAATTATTTTCTGCCGGTAGATCTGCGTTCTTTCAATGAATCGATGAGTGGACGATTTTACGGAATCGGTGCACAGTTAAAAGACGATGATGGTAAAATAAAAATTGCCAGCCTTGTAAGTGGTGGTCCGGCATGGAAGAGCGGCGAATTAAAAGAGAATGATGAGATTATTAAAGTAGCCCAGGGAAATGAAGAGCCCATTGATGTAACAGGTTATGCCGTAACAGATGCGGTTAAACTCATCAGGGGAGCCAAGGTAGGTACCGAGGTGCGATTGACCATTAAAAGAGTTGATGGCACCATAAAAGTAGTTACCCTTCAACGTGATGAAGTAAAGTTGGAAGATACTTTTGCTAAATCTGCCATCATCAAGGGTGAAAATAAAATCGGTTACATATACCTTCCCGAATTTTATGCAGATTTTGAAAGGCCGAATGGCGCCCGCTGTGCAGCAGATGTGGCCAAAGAGATCGAAAAATTAAAAGCCGAAAAAGTAGATGGCATCGTGCTCGATTTAAGAGGCAATGGCGGTGGTTCTTTGTATGATGTGGTTCAAATGGCCGGTCTCTTCATCGAAGAAGGTCCTATCTGCCAGGTGAAGGGTCGTGATGAAAAAGCCAATATCCTGCGTGACCGCGATAAGAATGTTCAATATACCGGTCCTTTTGCGGTAATGGTTGATGAAACCAGTGCGTCTGCATCAGAAATATTTGCAGCAGCGATCCAGGATTATAAAAGAGGCGTGATCATTGGTAGTACATCTACATATGGTAAAGGAACGGTACAAAGAAATATTCCATTGAATCCGGAAAGTGAAAGTGCCCTCTTTGCAAACAAAAAAACGGAAGACCTGGGTACGGTTAAACTAACCCTGCAGAAGTTCTACCGCATCAACGGTGGAGCCACTCAATTGAAAGGTGTTACGCCTGATATCGTGTTGCCAGATAGGTTAGAGCATTTGAAATTTCGTGAAAAAGACAATCCTTATGCATTGCGTTGGGATGAGATCAATAAAGCTGATTATAAAACATGGACCAGCACCTCGAGTGATGACCTGATCATCAGCAGCGCCAACAATGATGTAAACAAAAGTGCAACTTTTGGAAAAATCAAAGAGAATGTATTGTGGCTCGAGAAATATAACGATAAGGAGTATTCGCTGAATATTGCCAAGTATAAGGAAGATCAGAAAAAACTGAAAGAAGTTTACAAACAGATTGAAGATTCTTATAAATTACCAACCCCGTTGAACATACAGAATGTATCAGCCGATACCATGGCCATCAACTCGGCGCAGGATAAAGTTGATAAGAACAAGCAGTGGATCAAGATCCGCAGTACTGATATCTATATCGATGAAACGGTAAAGGTTTTAAATAAAATGATCGCACAGGAAAATACTGCGAAAGTGAATTAAGATATTAAACCCCATGAACGTAAAAAGCCACCTGTTTGGGTGGCTTTTTTATTTGAGTTGACATCTCTCGGGTTGACATCTCCCGAGTTGACATCTACTGAGTTGACATCTCTAGAGTTGACATCTCCCGAGTTGACATCTCCCGAGTTCTCAACCGCTTCAGCATAACTATCTCATTTTCAACAACTTCTCTTCCTGAACTTGGCTTATTTCGCTTCGTTTTGAGTTGACATCTCCTGAGTTGACATCTCTTGAGTTGACATCTCTTGAGTTGACATCTCCTGAGTTGACATCTCGTGAGTTCTCAACCATCTCACATATACCTTTCCTCCAACACTTTCTTATGGTGATATAAATGCCCCACAGTAATAAATCCCAGGGCCAGGGGCGTTACCGGTTTATTGTTCGAAATGCCCGAACGATCCAGCATCTCATTGGTTAAACTGTCGAATAAGAATCGGGTAGATGCCCGAACAGCTTTCAATTCATCGCAAAGGCTCTTCCAGCTTCGGTGATTCGCCTGTGAAGCAACAGCGTAGTCATCTTCTTCAAAGCCCGGCAGTGAAGCCTGTTCGCCCCGTGCAATAGCCAATGCCCGGTAATTGAAAATCCTTTCAGTATCGGTTACATGCTGAAGCAATTCTTTGATCGTCCATTTACCAGGTGCATAGGCTTCATTAGATTTTTCTTCAGAAATACTGTCGAAAAAACGATCGATGACCTGTTGCTGATTTTCAAAAGCCAATGTAAGATCATCTTCCGCAACCTGGCGGGTATAATTTTCAAAATAAGGAGGAAATGTTCCTGGTAATGGTCTGGGCATATCGTTGAGTTTTGAACAAAAATATGCCGCAGGCGATTAAGTTGTCTAAAACTTTTACCTGCGGCAAATCATATTTATTGAATGGTTGATTAACCCATTTTAGTTTTTTTGATCTTCGCTTTTGGCAAAACCTCTTTTGTCTTTTCAGTTTTCATAGTGCCGGCCAGTTTCACCGCTTCATAAGCATTCACAAATCCACCGGTTTTGGATATTTCAGACAGGTCAACTTTATCAGTTGTGCCTGGCTTGTTTACTTTTTCTTTTGACACTACCGCAGATTTTTCAATCACATATTTCAACTGCTGCGGCGTAAGTTTTGGATAATGTTGCAGGATAAGCGCAGCTACACCTGCCACTACCGGGCAAGCCATGCTCGTTCCGCTCGCATTGCCATATGTTGTACCTCCTGGCACTGTAGAATAGATGCTTACACCAGGAGCAAATACATCTACTTCAGATTTTCCATAGTTACTAAAAGACGCAGTTAAACCGCCATTTTTCAGATCGCCACTGGCGCCAACCGTAATTACATTCGTTGCCTTTCCTTTTCCATCGATATATACAGGGTTGGGGAAGTTATCGGCAGAATCTACATTCTTGGCATCGTTACCTGCAGCATGTACCAGCAATACTCCTTTGCTTTCGGCATAACGGAAGGCATCGTCTACCCATTGTTTTTCGGGCGAAAAGTCTTTACCAAAACTCATACTGATGATCCGGGCACCATTGTTCACCGCATAGCGGATGGCATTGGCAATGTCTTTATCATGCTCATCGCCATCTGGTACCGCACGTAGCATCATGATGCGAACATTGTCTGCAATACCATCAATACCTTTCTCATTGTTCCTTGCGGCTGCAATAATTCCAGCGCAATGCGTTCCGTGGAATGGGGTGGAGGCCATGATATCATTATTTCCATAATTGCGGTCGTTGATATTGCTTTCATCATCGCCCACGATCTCTTTACGATATTCTTTGGGAGGATTGTTGGCCGCATCTGCTTTGCGCATTTGCCCGTTAATGTCATCGATCAATTGTGTATTGGTGATCTCGTAGCTATTATTTGCCTTGCTGATGTTTAGGACGAGCGATTTCGTCATTTTTCCTTCCAGGCTGCTTACCGTAAGATCTTTCAGGTCATTGCCATTGTATTCTTCCTTTCCCAGTTCCTTGCGCAGGATTGAATCGCCGGCCAGGAATTTTGGCAATAATTGTTTCAGGTATTTGATCTCTTCTTCATTAACACCGCCTACAATTTTTTCCTTGGCCTTTTGATAGGTTTCATAGGATAATTTATCGGCCGCTGATAATCCGGCCACGTCTACTTCTTTGCCTTCCCAGATCGGCTTCAGTTTATTATATACCCTGGCGCCTTCATAGCTGTCTTCTTTCACATTGCGGCCATCTTTACCACCCAGGAAATTCCAGCCATGCACATCATCTACATATCCGTTTTTGTCGTCATCTATTCCATTTCCCGGGATCTCTTTTGGATTGGTCCAGAGAACGGGTTTCAGATCTTCATGCAAGGTGTCAATGCCGCTGTCGATCACAGCTACCACGATACGGTTGCTTTTTAGTTTTTTAGATTTAAGCAAGGAATAGGCTTTATCCAGGCTGATCCCGTTAAAGCCACTGCTGGCAGGGTCCAGCTGGTGCCAGTTCTTAGGTACACTGGTTTCGGTTTCTTTCTTTTCAGCTTCCTGCGCAAAAACGGGCGCCCCAAACAAGCAAGCCGCTAACAGGAAGAGAGGCATTTTGATCATGTTCATATGTTACATTTTACAGAACAAAAATAACGGTAATCGACCTAGATCGGTTACCGTTTGTATTTTATTGGCTAAAAATTATAAATCGAAACGGATGCCCTGGGCAAGGGGCAGTTTATCGGTATAATTGATGGTATTTGTTTGCCTGCGCATATATACCTTCCACGCATCACTGCCACTTTCTCTGCCACCTCCGGTTTCTTTTTCTCCGCCAAATGCACCGCCTATCTCAGCACCCGATGTTCCGATATTTACATTGGCAATTCCGCAATCACTTCCTGCCTGTGAAAGGAAATGTTCAGCTTCCCTCAGGTTATTGGTGACGATGGAAGAGGAAAGCCCTTGTGGCACGCCGTTCTGCAGGGAAATGGCTTCCGCCATGGTCTTGTATTTCATGATGTACAGGATCGGTGCAAAGGTCTCATGCTGTACGATCTCAAAACTATTCTTCGCTTCAGCGATACAAGGTTTCACATAGCAACCACTTTCAAATCCTTTTCCTTTCAATACACCGCCTTCAACGATGAATTTTCCGCCTTCTGCCTTGCATTTTTCAATGGCAGCGAGGTACATATTCACCGCATCTTTATCGATCAACGGACCCACATGATTCTTTTCATTCAGTGGGTTGCCGATCTTCAACTGCGCATAGGCGTGTACCAGTTTTTCCTTGAACTTATTATATATTTTTTCATGGATGATGAGCCTTCGGGTAGTAGTACAACGTTGTCCTGCAGTGCCTACTGCGCCGAAAGTGGCGGCGGTCATGGCAATGTTCAGGTCAGCTTCATTTGAAATGATGATGGCATTGTTTCCACCCAATTCCAGTAAACTGCGACCGAGGCGTTGGCCTACTGCTGCGCCTACGGCTTTACCCATGCGTGTGCTTCCTGTTGCAGATACCAGGGGAATGCGGGTATCCTGGCTCATCCATTCGCCCACTTCCCGTCCGCCGCTGATGAGGCAACTAACGCCTTCGGGTACGTTATTTTTTTTGAATACCACTTGAATGATGTTCTGGCATGCGATACCACACAAAGGTGTTTTTTCGCTGGGCTTCCAGATGGCTACATCGCCACAAACCCATGCCAGCATACTGTTCCAGCTCCAAACGGCTACAGGGAAATTGAAGGCTGATATGATGCCTACTAAACCGAGCGGATGATATTGTTCATACATCCTGTGTCCCGGGCGTTCACTATGCATGGTGAGGCCGTGCAATTGCCTCGACAAACCCACAGCAAAATCACAGATGTCGATCATCTCCTGCACTTCTCCCATACCTTCCTGTAAGCTCTTGCCCATTTCATAACTCACGAGTTTACCCAGTGGCGTCTTGTATTTTCTTAATTCATCTCCCACCTGGCGTACGATCTCGCCACGTTTTGGAGCTGGCCATAAACGCCATTCTGCAAAGGCTTCCTGTGCTTTGGCTACAACGGTGTCATACGCATGCCTGTCGGCGCCTGTTACTGAGCCAATAACAGTGCCATCAACAGGTGATGTAGAGGTTATCTTTTCTCCCTTCGATTTGATCCAGGTTGTTCCGGTTGAAACGCCGGCATTGCTGGCTTGTATTTTCAGTTCTTTTAAGAAATCCATGGTATAAAAATTTTACGCAAGTTACGATGTATTTATAATTTTCCTGCTTAAGCGGTTGTGGTTCCTGACTGTTGTAGAAAATCGAGTGAAAGAGCTATCACATCATACACACGCTGTAATTCAGCAGCCGTTATGCAATAGGGCGGCATGATATATACGACATTTCCCAGGGGCCTGAGTAGCACGCCCTGATCGATGTAAAACCGATAAGCATGTTGGCGAATGCTGTTAAAGTAAGAACCTGCTTCCCCGGTTTGCAATTCAATGGCGAGGATGGTTCCTGTTTGCCGGGTTGATTTCACCATCGGATGCAGCGCAATGTTTTTTGCAAATGACTGGTGTTGCAAGCCGATGAACCGAATCTGGTCCTTGCAGCTTTCCTGTTGCAATAGATGCATACTGGCATTGGCGGCAGCACAGGCCAATGGATTGGCGGTATAGGAATGCCCGTGAAAAAATGTTTTGGTTACATCATCTGCATAAAATGCATCATAGATTTTTTGTGTACTAACGGTTACGCCAAGTGGCAGAAATCCGCCGGTGATTCCTTTCGATAAGCAAATGATATCTGGACTCTGTTCAAGTTGTTCAATTGCAAACACAGTTCCCGTTCTGCCAAAGCCCGTCATAACTTCATCTGCAATGCAAAGAATATTGTGTTCTTTGGCCAGCCCGATCAGTTTATCAAGGTGAGCAGCTTCATACATCTGCATGCCGGCAGCTCCCTGCACCAGCGGTTCAAAGATGAAAGCAGCTACGGTATCCTGTTCGGCTATTTTTTTAAATTGCGCACTAACAGCTTCTATATTGTCTTTAGTAGGTAACGGAATATGAAATACTTCAAATAATTGTTGCTGGAACGCTGCATTAAAAGTGCTGCGGCCACCGGCACTCATGGCTCCGAATGTATCGCCATGATAAGCATTTTCAAAAGCTATGAGTTTTGTTTTATGCGTGGAGCCCTGGTTATGCCAATATTGAAACGCCATTTTGATGGCCACTTCTACAGAGGTGGATCCATCATCGGAGAAAAAGACTTTGGAAAAACCGGAAGGTAAAAGGCGGATTAATGTTTTCGACAGATCAATGGCCGGCTGATGTGTAAAGCCGGCAAAGATCACCTGTTCCAGTGTTTGCGCCTGTTGGGCAATGGCAGATGCAATGTATTCATTTGCATGTCCATGAATATTTACCCACCAGGAAGAAATGGCATCAATATAAATTTTCCCATCCAAGGCGTGTAACGCACAGTCCTTTGCCCGAACAATTTGTATGGGTGCATCGGCCGTTTTCATTTGGGTAAATGGATGCCAGATATGATCGGTTGATTGGAGTTGCTGGCTCATTCAGGATAGTTTAATGTTGAGTTGATTGGCCAATGCAGCGATGCTCTCCTTATTAAAAGAAGGAATTACTGGTATCCTGAATAATAAGGGTAAACTGGTATGATCCAAAATAAACGTTTCGGATGAAGGATTCTTTTCACCACTGAAAACCAATCCTGCAATGGGGATCTTCCTTTGTTGTAAAGAATCAATACTTAACAAGGTGTGATTGATGCTGCCCAAATAGTTGGATGATACGAGTATAACAGGTAAGCCTAGGTGCTTAATGAGGTCAATGGCCAGGAAATCGTTTCCGGCCGGACTCATAAGTCCACCTGCCGTTTCTACCAATATATTATTGTTGCTGGATGGAATGGTAAAGTCTGTTAGTTTAATCTGTATCCCGTCGATGGCTGCCGCCTGGTGTGGGGATGCCGCCGTCGTTAGCCGGTATCTTTCGGGATGGATAAAACAAGCGGGGTTACTCACCATATTACGAATGAAAATGCTATCGGAATGATCCAGGTCGCCTGCCTGGACTGGTTTCCAGTAATCATAGCCCATTGCCTGGCAGGTCACTGCCGAGCAAACGGTTTTACCGATACCAGTATGTATGCCGGCGATGATGATGCTCATGACAGAAATTGATTTACTGCTGATAATAAAAGATCAACCTGCTCACGTGTATTGAATGTATGCAGGCAGATGCGCAATCTTTCCGTACCGGCCGGAACAGTAGGAGGCAGGATGGCCTTCACAAAAATGCCTTTTGAAAATAAGTGTTCTGATAAAGCCCTTGCTTTAAAACTATCACCAATGATGATACCTTGTATGGCAGAGCGGCTATCCATAAAGGTTATGTTTGGGTATTTGGTTTTAGCTTCCCTGAAATAATCAATCAATTCATAAAGGCTTTTTCTATCTGCACCCGGCAATGCCTGGTAAGCCTTTTGAATCTGCAGGTAACTATGTGGTGGGAGGGCAGTGGCAAAAATAAATGAGCGGGCATGGTTGAGCAGGTAATTCCTTAATACTGAACTTCCAACAACAGCGGCACCATGCAGCCCCAGCGCTTTCCCGAACGTATACACGCAGGCATATATTTCTTTTTCGAGTTGGTAATGACATACCAGGCCTTCTCCTCTTTCACCAAATACTCCCGTGGCATGGGCTTCATCCACGATCAGCAACGCTTCATGTTTCTGGCAGATTTCGGCGATCTCCTGCAAGGGCGCTTCATCTCCATCCATGGAATAAATGGATTCTATTGCCACGAATTTCTTTCCGGTAGCTGCGAGTAATTTCTTTTCCAGGTCGGCCACGTCGTTGTGACGGAATTTGAGCCGGTTGGCATGATTCAATCGCATACCATCAATGATGCTGGCATGAATGTATTCATCCGAAATATAGGTATCGCTACGTGACGCCAGACAGGAGAACAATCCTACATTGGCCATATATCCTGCATTAAAGATCAGGGCAGCTTCAGCCCGGTGAAAGGCTGCTATGGATTTCTCTGCGTCTATGGCTTCGGGTGAGTTACCGGTAATGGAACGGGAACCAGTGGCACCGGCGGGCAGCGATTGCCCTGAAATATGCTGTAGTAAAGGATTGCGGGAGAAACCAAAATAATCATTTGAGCTAAAATCGATCTTGTCGCCCGCATGGATGAGCGACCTCAGCAGGCCCGATGATCTTTTTTCATCAAGCTTATCCTGCAGGAACTGGTCAAACTGTTTTTGTATATCCACGATCAGGAAGCGATTTCTGTCAACTCATTAACCGGCGCCGATTCTTTAAAAGGTTTGCGGGGCGTTAATCCCAGCAGGTTAAACATCTGTCGGTCGGCATCAAAATCAGGATTGGGAGTTGTTAATAGTTTTTCCCCTGCAAAAATTGAATTGGCGCCTGCCATGAAACACAAGGCCTGTTCGGCCAGGCTCATTTCATTCCTGCCGGCCGATAAACGTACGACCGATTTTGGCATGATGATCCTGGCAGTAGCGATCATGCGGAGCATTTCATCGATCTGCACTTTTTTGTTATCCTGTAATGGGGTACCCGCTACCGGAACCAATGCGTTGATGGGAACCGAGTCGGGATGTACTTCCATGGTACTCAGCGTGTGAAGCATTTTGATACGGTCTTCGTCCGTTTCACCAAGCCCTACAATGCCACCACAGCAAACACTTAGTTTGGCCTTGCGTACATTATCCAGCGTTTGAATGCGATCTTCAAACTGCCTGGTGCTGATAATATTTGAATAATTATCACTGCTGGTGTCGATATTGTGGTTGTATGCAAAGCATCCGGCAGCTTTCAGCTTTTCGGCCTGTTCGTAGGTAAGCATTCCCAGGGTACAGCAAACTTCAAGTCCCATGTCATTCACTTCAGAGACCATTTCGAGCACCCTGTCAAAATCTTTGTTATCCCTAACTTCCCGCCATGCTGCCCCCATGCATAACCGTGAGGCACCATTGGCCTTGGCCGTTTCGGCACGTTGCCTTACTTTTTCTACCGTCATCAGCGGCTCTACTTCAATATCGGTCTGGTAACGGGCGGCTTGCGGACAATAAGCACAGTCTTCCTTACAGCCCCCGGTTTTGATAGAGATCAGGCTGCTAACCTGCACCTCTGCGTAAGCGTTATTCTGACGGTGAACGGTGGCTGCATCATAGATTAGGTCGAGCAGCGGCCTTTCATAAATATTTTTAATCTCAGATAATGTCCAGTTGGTCCTGATGTCCATAATGCAGTTGCTGTTGTATTTAAAGGCAAATATATTATTAAACAGGTTTCGCTCCTGTTATGCAGATAAAAGTTTTGTATGAGAAGTGAATTTAACCCGGTTAGTATTGTTCCTGTTCGTTGGGAAAATCCCTGCTTTTTACATCGCGGATGTATTGTTGTACGGCGCCTGTGATCTGTTCGCTCATGTTCAGGTATTGACGTAAAAACCGGGGTTTGAATTCGGTATTGATACCCAGCATATCGTGCATCACAAGCACTTGTCCGTCACATGCTCCGCCGGCACCAATACCAATGGTAGGAATGTGCAGGCTCTTTGAAACCTCGCTGGCCAAAGCCGCGGGTATCTTTTCGAGCACGATGGCAAAGCAGCCGGCTTCCTGCAGCAGGAGTGCATCCCTTCTTAATTTATCGGCTTCTTCTTCCTCTTTTGCCCGTACAGTATAGGTTCCGAATTTATATATGCTTTGAGGAGTAAGACCAAGGTGGCCCATAACGGGAACGCCTGTACCCACAATTCTTTTGATCGATTCTACCACTTCTTCTCCGCCTTCCAGTTTAACGGAATGCCCGCCGGTTTCTTTCATAATCCTAATGGCTGAATTCAACGCTTCTTTAGAATTGCCCTGGTAAGAACCAAACGGCATATCAACCACCACCAGGCAACGCTCGATGCCACGAACCACGCTCTGGGCATGGTAGATCATTTGGTCGAGGGTGATGGGAAGGGTAGTTTCATGACCCGCCATTACATTGCTGGCACTGTCGCCAACAAGAATGATATCGATACCCGATGCATCAAAGATCTTTGCAAAGGAAAAATCATACGCGGTGATCATGGAGATCTTTTCGCCACCGGATTTCATTTTCTGAAGGGTGTGCGTGGTGATTTTTTTGATTTCTTTGTTTACTGACATACGATGGATTTGTTTTGATGGAGAACTGCGATGGGGGAGTTGGCTCTGCATTAGAATAAAACAAATCCTGCAATCGATCGCTTATGATTGTAAATGTAAAAAGAAAATCATTGGAAAACTATTTTTACTACAGGCGGCATTTTTGACAGGAAACACGAAGTTCTCCTGCTAAACCTTTTCTTTCATTTCTGCCCATAAATGCTGTATCAGTCCGTCGGCAAGACCGATCTTGGGTACATAAATTTCCGTAGCGCCAGCCCAGCGCATCACATTGATGTAGATCAATAGGGCGGGTACGATCACATCGGCCCTGTCGGCACGCAGGTTATATTTGCTGATACGGTCTTCGAGTGAAACAGCATCCAGTTCTTTATAATAATCCCGTAAAAGTTCCAATGGCAGGGATTTTCCATCTTTTCGTTTGCTCATCGAAAATACCTTGTTGATATTGCCGCCGCTCCCGATGGCAATCACTTCCTTTTGTCCCCTGGTGGCCACTTTGATATCTTCTTTCATTTCTTCCCAGTCGGCTTCAGAGATGAGTTTTTTCAGGAGCCTGATGGTACCGATATTGAAAGACTTCTTAAAAACCAGAATGCCGTTTCCAAAAAAAGAAATTTCGGTACTTCCACCGCCCACGTCGATGTACATATAGCTATGGTCTTTGTCCATGTTCTCTGCGATATGATTTTCATAAACCAGGTTGGCTTCCATATCACCCGTGATCACTTCCAGATCCAATCCTGTTTCAATATTTACCTTTTGCAGGATCTCGGTTGCGTTTTCAGCATCCCTCATGGCACTGGTAGCACAGGCTTTGATGGCATCCACTTCATATGCATTGATGAGATGACGAAAAGCTTTAAGTGTTTGAATGAGCATACCGGCTTTTTCGGGGGAGATGATCTTATTTTCAAAAACATCAAAACCAAGCCTCAGGGGAACCCTGATGAGGTTTAATTTATTAAATTCCGGTTTGCCATTACCGTTAGGTATTACTTCTGTGATGAGAAGCCTGGCTGCATTGCTTCCTATATCGATCGCTGCAAGTTTCAACAAAGAATAATTTATCTGGGTGAGTGGTCAATACAAATTTCGGCTAAATCATTCAATTCAGGTTAAAAAGAAATTAACGCAGCGTGTACATCTCCTTGAAGATTTGATCCTATATGTTATAATTATTCTATGGGTTGTATCGATTCATCCAAAATAGGTGAATAGGGAAGGGTAATTATTGCAGCGATCTTACGGTATAAGTAATGGTATGTTTCAACCTGGGAGCGAACTTTACGGGTATTTCGTGGGTTGATATACTGGTTGCTTTGTTCATTGTTAAGAATACGGGCCTTTATATTATCCCGGAGTTGAATGCCAATGATTTCTTTGATTTCTTCCTGCATGGATTTTTCCAGGATAGGACAAGCTACTTCAATCCTGTGATCGATATTTCTAACCATCCAGTCGGCAGATGAAATAAAAACTTTTTCTTTTCCGCCATGGTGAAAGATCATGACCCTTGCATGTTCCAGGTATTCATCAACAATGCTGATGGCATGTACCGGTAATTTGAATTTTTTATTTTCAGTATACATGCTGCAGATGCCGCGTATGATGAGTTTGATCTCTACACCTACTTTAGCAGCTTCCGTTAACTTTTCGATCAGCAATTCATCACTCAGTGAATTTAATTTCAGCGTAATGGACGCCGGTTTCTTTTGCAAAGCATATTTAATTTCACGGTTGATGAGGTTAGTGAATTGTTTGCGCATAGACACAGGGCTCACCACTAATGTTTTGCAGGATTTGAGGAATGATTCCCTCGTTTCCGGGTGTTCGAGATAGGTAAATACCTTGTTCACATCTGCCATGATATTTCTGTCGGATGTGAGCAGGCAATGGTCACCGTAAGCCAACGCTGTTTTTTCATTCAGGTTTCCTGTACTTACGAATCCATAATGCGTGGTTACGTTATTTACTCTTCTGCGGATAAGGCAAAGTTTGGCATGAACTTTAAACCCGGGAACGCCCAGTAATACTTTAACTCCCGCTTCTTCCAGTTCCTTTTTCCATTCGATGTTGGCTTCTTCATCGAACCGTGCCCGGAGTTCCAATACAACTGTTACAAATTTTCCATTCCTCACAGCATTGGTAATGGCGTTGATCACTTTCGACCGGGAAGCCAGGCGGTAACAGGTTATTTTGATGCTCACCACTTCCGGGTCGATTGCCGCTTCCCGCAAAAGATCGATCACACTATTAAAAGAATGATAAGGGAAATGAAGCATGATGTCTTTATCCAATATCACATTTGTTACACTGTTGGCATTGCGTAACTGGGGATGGGTAAAAGGTTTTTTGCGTTGACGGGTATTCTTAAATACTGCATCCGGGAAATTTATAAAATCCTTGAAATTATGAATACGGCCGCCGGCAATGAGATTGTCTTTGTGCGACAGTCCAAGTCTTTTTACCAGGTAAGTAAGTAGTGAAGCAGGAATGTCTTTGTCAAACACGAAGCGTACCGGTTTGCCTTTTTTCCGGTTCTTTAGTCCTTTCTCTATTTTTTGTATCAGGGAAGTAGAAACATCATTGTCGATGTCGATCTCTGCATCGCGGGTAACCTTGATGGCGTGGGCCGAAAAACTATCGTATCCAAAAAAGGAAAAGATATTGGGCAGGCAGAACCTGATCACATCTTCCAGTAAAATGATATGCTGTTCGTCGTTACGCGAGGGTATTATAAGAAACCTGGAGAGCCCTCTAACGGGAACGGATAGTAGTGCAAATTTCTGGGGGATCGATTTATCTTTTTTTGCCAGTGTACAAGCGAGGTAAACAGATTTATCGTTGAGTACCGGGAACGCCTGTATGCTTTCGATCATCAGCGGAACAATGTAACTTCTTACTTCTTCATCAAAATAATCGAGCACAAATTTCTGCTGAATGCTGTTTAGTTTTCTTTCATTAACCAGGTGGATGTTCTGTTTTTTCATCTCCCGCAGGATATCGTTCCAAACCCGGTCAAATTCAGCCTGCTGGGTGATCACTTTTTCCTGGATCTCTTCAAGAATGCTTTCGGGATCCAGCTCAAGGTGCATCTTTGCTTTGCTGCCCAGTTCGATCATTCGTTTCAATGCAGCCACCCTTACCCTGAAAAATTCATCAAGGTTATTGGAGAAAATGCCCAGGAAACGGATGCGCTCTTTTAATGGAACCGCTTCATCTGCGGCTTCCTGCAAAACCCTGCTGTTGAAAGATAGCCAGCTCAGGTCACGTATGATCGTTTTTCGTTTATGCAAAACAGTTGTTGTTGATTTTCAAATGAAATTAACAGGAAATCGGTTTAGGTTATGATTTCGTAATATTAATTTAACGTGAAATTTCTTTTAATACCAGTTTCTGGTTTCTTGTTTCTCGTTATTTCGTTTCTCGTTTTTAACCACAAGGTGCACGAAGTTTTAAATACAAAGGACACTAAGATCAATCTACAAAATCCGGCATCCCGTATCCAGCATCTAGTATCCAGCATCTAGTATCTAGTATCCAGTATCCAGCATCCTACTTCCTCATCCTCTCAATAATCCCCGTCGTAGAAACGCCTTCCACCATATCGGCCAAAACCACTTTCCCTCCATTGGCGATCACTTCCCTGGCCCCGGCAATCTGTTCAACCGTATAATCTCCTCCTTTTACCAGCACATCCGGCATAATGGCCTTGATCAGTTCAAGCGGGGTATCTTCTTCAAAAATAATAACCGCATCTGTCATCACCAGGGAAGCTAGTAGCAAGGCACGGGCCGTTTCATGGTTTACGGGCCTGGTTGGGCCTTTTAGCCTTTTCACAGAAGCATCCGCATTCACCCCTACGATCAGTATATCTCCTTCACTGGCTGCCTGGCTTAATGAAGCGATATGGCCCTCATGTAAAATATCAAAAACGCCGTTTGTAAAAATGATACGCCGGTTTTTGAGTCTCCACCGGGTTACTTCCTGGATGAGTTGGGGGAGTTGGTATATTTTATCAGGTATCGATTGAACTGCTTTCATGTAAATTTTTATGTTTATTGATAATGGGCAGGAGCAGTAAAGCGGTTAGTCCGGCCACGATAATAATACCCGTAGCAACGCCCCACATCAGCCATCCGAAAGCGGTGCCCACGGGCGAAATAATTCCATAAATGGCGAGCGTTTCTCCAACGAAAATTGGAAACGAGCCGATGCCACCCGGTGTGGCGATCATGGCCAATGTGGCCAGTGACAGTACCGAGAAAGCGGCCTTTATGCCCAGGTGATCGGTGCCATCCATGGCCCAAAATCCAAGATAGATCTGCAGGAGATACATCGACCAGATGAAAATGGTATGCAGGATAAAAGCTTTGCGATGCTTCAGGTTGCGGATCGACCGAAATCCTTCACCAATTCCTTTGATGAAATTATTTATTTTAAAGATCACCCGGTTATTTGGAAAACGATTGAATAGCCATTTTACGATCATCAGTAATATGATCACGATCCCCAATGCAATGAGCAATTTACCCCAAAGCGGAAAGCCGGGTGCAGACGTAATGGATTCCAGTTTGCTTTTTACATATCCGCCTACCACATCTATCTGGATTAAAACAGTTAACGCTATGAATAAAAGGTAACATACAAAGTCAAAAGTTCTTTCTACAATGATGGTGCCCACCAGCTTATCTACTTTTAACCGTTCGTACCGGGCCAGGAAAGTACATTTCAATATCTCGCCGAGGCGGGGAATGGCGGCATTTGCCAGGTATCCAACCATCGTAACAGAAAATACATTTTTCAGGGAAGGCTTGTATCCGAGGGGTTCCATGAGCAGTTTCCATCGCATCGAGCGGCTTATATGGCTCAACAGGCTCATAATGATGATGGGAATCACTACCCAATAATCGGCGTGTTTAAAAGCAGCGTAAAACTCCTTCTTTTCGAGTTCTGTCATTGATTTCAACTGCCACCAAACCAGGAAAATACCTCCGCCTAAAAAAAATACATAGTTGAATATGGATAACAGGCGTTTACGCATAATTGTCTACAAGGTACAAAGGCTTTTTAAAAGAAACCAGCAGAATGGGTTTACTTTCAGTTAGTTCAGTATTAAATTATCGATCAGCCTTACTTCGTGAAGGTAAGCTGCTACCAATACAACGGCTTTCTGACGGCCGTCCCAATCATTTATCAGGGCAAGGTTCGACGCATCGGCAATGTCTACATAATCTACTTTAAATCCATGTTCAGTGAGAAACCGGGTTGCTTTTTCTTTCAAAGCACCCAGTTTTCCTGGTTTCATTTCATTTTTCACCATGATCATGGCTTTATAAATGAACAATGCCTGTATTCGTTCCTGTTCATTAAGCCTGACGTTGCGGCTGCTCATGGCCAGTCCATCGGTTTCCCGGATGGTTTCACTGATGCGGATCGCCGTATTAAAGTTTTTTAATTCAACAAGTTTGCTGATGACCATGCACTGCTGGTAGTCTTTTTGCCCGAGGTAAAGTACGGTTGGCTGAACGATGCTGAGCAGTTTATCAACTACCATACAAACACCCTGGAAATGCCCTGGCCGGTAATGGCCTTCCAGTACGGTTTCCAGGTATCCCAATTCATAGTGAAGCGTTGGTTTTCCGGGAGGGTATATTTCTGTTACGGATGGAAGGAATAGGATGTCGCATCCAGCTGCTTCGAGTTTGTCGATGTCTGATTCTATGGTTATCGGGTATTTCTCAAAATCTGCTGGATTATTGAACTGGGTGGGGTTTACGAAAATACTGCTGACGGTGATGTCATTTTCCAGTTTACATTGCTTCACCAGGGAGATATGCCCGTCATGCAAAGCACCCATTGTGGGTACGAAGCCGATATGTTGATTGCCCGGATGGCGCTTTTTCAATAAGTTACTTAGTGCCAGGGCTTCTTTGATGATGATCATGAAATGAGATTAAGATGTCTACAAATGCTTGTGCAATAACAATTTCAATAAATATCAGTACCTTTGCAAACCGTTTGAAAATTTATTAGTGCATCTAACCAAGTCGAAATGTCAACAAAGAAAAGAATTTTATTCATTGCAAACGAAATGTCGCCGTACCTGGAGTTGACAGAGTTTGCAGAAATTGTTAATAAGCTGGCGGTTTTATCCAATGATAATAACATGGAAGTGAGGTGCATCATGCCACGTTTTGGGGTGATCAATGAGCGCAGGCACAGGTTGCATGAAGTGGTAAGGCTTTCTGGTATCAACGTATCCATCGACAACGATGATTATCCGTTGGTGATTAAAGTGGCTTCTCTTCCTAATGCAAGGCTGCAGATCTATTTCCTCGACAATGAAGATTATTTCAAGCGCAAAAATATTTTTACGGATGACAAGGAAAAATGGTTTGAAGACAATGGCCTTCGTACCGTTTTATTCTGCAAAGGAGCCCTGGAAACGGTGAAAAAATTCGGATGGCCTCCAGACATCATTCATTGCAGTGGCTGGATGACAGGACTTATTCCGATGTTCATCAGGGTTGCGTATAAAAAAGAACCTGTATTCAGTAATAGCAAAGTTATTTATACCATCGGTCATAATTCTTTTAAAGAAAAGATGGGTGCCGATTTTCTGAAACTTGCTACTATCAACGATCATATCGGAAAAAAAGAACTGGATATTCTGAAAGATAATAACAATACAGCCATGTTCAGGGCAGGTGCTACCTATGCCGATGCCATCACTTTTGGTGCAGAGAACGTAGACAAAAAACTGGTAGAAGAATTTTCAAAAGTAAAAGGAAAGAAAGTGTTGAAATTTAATGCAGAAAGTGATTTAACAGACTATTTACAATTATATGCCGACCTTTCAAAATAATTTGTAAACAGCCCCATATTCTTAAAATTTCACCTGTGCATAGAAGAATTTTATCCCTTGCCCTTTCGGGTTTCCTGATCATAGTACTTATTAACTGGAGTTGTACCAAACTCGACACCACCAATCTTGGCAGCGACCTTATACCTGTTGTTGATAACATCAACACTTTTGCTGATACACTTGATATCCAGTCAACCCAGGCTGTGTTTAACGATAGCACCAAATTAACCCTCTATGAGGATTATGCTTTGGGAAAGATCACAACCGACCCTATTATGGGTCAAACAGAAGCCAGGTTGTTTTTGCAATTAAAGCCTGCTTTTTACCCTTATTATTTTGGCGCTCCGAAAGATACCATCACGGCTGTTGATTCAGTGGTGTTGTGCTTGAATTATAAAGGATTTTATGGCGACAGTACAACTCCATTGACCTTTACGGTAAATGAAGTAGATAAAAACAATCATGGCGAATGGGATTCACTTGGTTCCTTTACATATCCTAGCCTGAGGACTTTATCATATTCACCCCTGGTTGGAGCAAGCCTGGTTGACAATCCGACTACGATATCAATACCTTCTTTAGCTAACGTGATCAAAATAAACAATGGCAAGGATTCTGTATCAAACCAGATACGCATCAAATTATCGGCAAACTTTGCATTATCGCTGATAGAATGTGATAGTTTACTAGGTGGAAGCTTTGTGAAAGATTCCTCTTTCAGGGCTTTCAACAATGGTTTTGCTGTTACCGTTACATCGGGTAACGCACTGGTATATACGAACCTGGCCACTGAAAAAACAAGACTGGAAGTTCATTATAAGCGTAGGAACGGCGGGCCTATTGATACAACCGTGACAAGCTTCTATTATAACGATGGTGCCAGTGGCAGTTCAGCTCCATCAAGGGGAGCGGTAGCAAATAACATTACCCGCACCAGGAATCCATTGCCTTCCGGCGACCAGGAAATTTACCTGCAAACAACACCTGGAACGTATGCCAACCTGGTAGTACCAGAACTTACCGGTTATTCGAACAGGATCATTCACCGGGCCGAGATACAGGTAGAGCAGATCCCTGATAATATTATTACCGACAAATATTTCCCTGCTCCGAATTATATTTATCTTGATTTGAAAGACTCTGCGGTGGTAGGAGATAAATGGAAACCTATTTATTTTGACCTGAATCCAGGCACGTCTTACGATCCCGACTTTAAAACTGCAGGTCTGCCGTTTTTCCCGATCACCTACGTGGTAGATCACCTGTATTTTGGTTCTTACCTTCGTCAAAAGGCCGATGCTGGTATGATGCGTGGATTTTATAACCTGAATATTACCCGTTATATCCAGCAGTTGGTGACCAAGCAAACACCCAATTACCAGATGCGTTTGTATTCGCCGCAAAGTGTATCATATCCGCAATATGTAACACCGCCTACCAGCCCGTTGATACAGTATGACAATACGATCGCATATGGCCGGATCAAGATCGGGGGAGGTAACCATCCCAACCCGAATTACCGGATGAAGCTTCGGATCATCTATTCCAACATCAAATAATTTTACTGATATATCAACAAAGCCCTTTTTTAATGCGAAAAGGGCTTTGTTGTTTAAATCCTTCACCCTTATCTTTGCAATCTTAAAAAAAACGAAACATGGCTTATTTATTTACATCAGAATCTGTTAGCGAAGGACATCCGGATAAAGTAGCAGATCAGATCAGTGATGCACTGATAGATAATTTTTTAGCTTTTGACCCTACCAGCAAGGTAGCCTGCGAAACGTTGGTAACAACCGGGCAGGTGGTATTGGCAGGAGAAGTGAAAAGTAAAGCTTACCTGGATGTGCAGGAAATTGCCAGGGGTGTTATCCGTAAGATCGGTTACACCAAAAGTGAATACATGTTTGAAGCAAATTCATGCGGTATTCTTTCTGCTATTCACGAACAGTCTGGTGATATTAACCAGGGTGTGGATCGTAAGAAAAAAGAAGAACAAGGTGCCGGCGACCAGGGTATGATGTTCGGCTATGCTACCAATGAAACAGATGATTACATGCCTTTGGCGTTGAATCTCGCTCACAAACTGCTGGAAGAACTGGCTGCGTTGAGAAGAGAAAATAAAGCCATCAAATATCTTCGCCCCGATGCGAAAAGCCAGGTAACCCTGGAGTATGATGACAATAACATACCGGTACGCATAGACGCTATCGTAGTTTCTACCCAGCACGATGATTTTGGAAAAGATGATGCGATGCTGGCAAAAATCAAAAAAGATATCATCAACATCCTTATTCCAAGGGTGAAGGCCAAATACCCTAAATATTCTCACCTGTTCAACAACAAGATCAAATATCACATTAACCCAACGGGTAAGTTCGTGATCGGCGGTCCGCACGGCGATACTGGTCTTACCGGACGTAAGATCATCGTGGATACCTACGGTGGTAAAGGAGCGCATGGTGGTGGTGCATTTAGCGGAAAAGATCCAAGTAAAGTAGACAGGAGTGCAGCGTATGCAACCCGTCACATTGCCAAGAACCTGGTTGCTGCAGGTTTATGCGATGAGGTATTGGTACAGGTAAGTTACGCCATTGGTGTAGCACAGCCAACCAGCATCAACGTAGTAACTTATGGTACTGCTAAAGTTGCATTAACCGACGGACAGATCGCGGATGCCATCATGAAAATGCCATGCTTTGATATGAGGCCTTACTTCATTGAACAACGTTTGAAGCTTCGTAACCCAATGTACAGCGAAACAGCTGCTTATGGTCACATGGGTCGTAAGAACGAGATCGTAGAAAAAACATTCACTTCACCAGATGGAAAAGTAATCAAGAAGAAAGTTGAATTATTTACCTGGGAGAAACTGGATGCCGTAAAAGAGGTAAAAAAAGCATTCGGATTAAAATAATCTTAAACTGATACCAGAAGCCCTCTCCCTTGAGAGGGCTTTTTATTTGTATCAATAACCTAATTTTGGTTTGTGAAAAATTTCAGACATCAACATCAACGTCCCAAGAAAAATACGCTGGTTATCGGGCGTGAAGCTGTGATCAAGGCCATGCAGGAAGGTCAGCAGCTTGATCGTATATACCTTCAATCAACCGTTCATGGCCCTGTGATCGATGAGATCCGGAAGCTGGCAACAGAATTTGGCGTGCCCATCAATAAGGTGCCGGTAGAAAAACTCAATGGTTTCAACATCAGCAATCATGAAGGATGTGTGGCGCAGATATCTAAAATTCAATACCAGGATCTGCAGCAGGTAATCTCGTTTGTGGTAGACAAAGGAGAAGTGCCTTTGTTCCTGATGCTGGATGGGATCACTGATATTCGCAACATTGGTGGCATTGCCCGGAGTGCTTTTTGTTTTGGCGTACACGCCATCATCATCCCGGAAAAAGGGGTTGGCTCATTGAATGAAGATGCCATTCTCACATCTGCAGGTGCTTTGGAGCAGGTAGCTGTATGCAGGGTAGGAAGCCTGATGAAGGCAGTAGACGAATTACACCTGAATGGCATTAAAGTGTTTGCATCGGAAATGAAGGCCGACACCGATATTGCCAATAGCAACCTGGCCGAACCATGTGCCATTATCATGGGAGGAGAGGAGCATGGTGTATATCCTGCGTTGATGAAGATCTGCGACGGAACATTTCGCATACCCATGACCGGTACTTTCGATTCGTTGAACGTGTCGGTATCAACCGGTATCATTTTATATGAAGCTATGCGGCAACGCATATCTTGATCATTACTTTAAGGATGATTGAATAATATTTCAGCATATGAATAGAAAAGCGGTTTCACTGGTCGAATGTCCCCGCGATGCCATGCAGGGATGGCCACATTTTATTGCTACAGAAAAAAAGATTGAATATATTAATGCCCTTTTAAAGGTTGGATTTGATACCATTGATTTCGGCAGTTTTGTATCGCCGAAAGCCATTCCACAGATGGCCGATAC
>JAKQKY010000265.1 GCA_029560415.1 Bacteroidota bacterium
TTGGGTAGTTACCAGCAGCAGATTAATTAAAATAAAGACATTGCCGCCCAGTACAGCCGTTCTGTTTGGTGTAATTCCACCTTCGGAAATGCGGAACAGTATGGCTGAAAGCGCAATACCATTTACTACGATGGTAACAACGGAAAGGAGAAAGAGAATCCAGGTTTCTGCCTTGCTTTTGGTTGATTTTGAAGTTTCGGCAACGGAGAAGAAAATGAGTGCCATCACGCCAATCAGCAAACCATTAAAAATCAATAAAAACTCACGGTCATTGTAAGGGTTTTTGCCTGAATAGATCATGGCCACCAGGTAAATGACCAGCATAACCAGTACCAGCGGACTGAATATCCTGGCAATTACCGGTGAAACTTTCCCTACCAACTGAGGATTGGTCTGCGTCAGGTAAGTTCCTAGTATGGGAGCAGCAGGAAGTCCGAATGCAACAATGTTTTCTGCATAAAAGTTTTCAATATTCAGGCCGATCAGGGAGAATAGCCCGATGGTTGCAGCGCTCAAAATACCGCCTGCTATTACAATAAGGGCGGTCATAACGAGCAGGTCGCCGTTAAACTTTAAATACCCCAGCCGCTTTTCATCGTTATTTTTAAGCCCGCCTGTAAAAGTAAAACCCAATATAGCCCACAGGAACAAGGCTAAATGAACGCAGGATAAAATTAAAGTATCACTTTTATTATTATCGGGAAGCAAATTGATAAATACAAGACCCGCAAGCATTGCAGCTGCTACCACGGCAATTTTTCCGGTCGAAAGTTTGTTTTTCCAGGCAAAGTAAGCCGACAGTATCGGGAAGAGGATAAATCCGATATTACGGGGAAAGAAAAATTCGTCAGAAATATTGAATATGTCGGGAATCCTGGCAATAAATCCCGCTAAAAGCGTAGCTGATATCACCATAATCAAATCTCTGCCCGTTCCCCAGCTAATTTCATCGGATTCGTAATTCAGTCTTTCATGCCAGAAATCGGCAAGTTCATTGCCTTTCAGGTCGGGATACAGTGTTCCAAACTCACGTTTAAACTGGACTTTATTTGATCTGTAAAGCTTTTCCAGTTGCCTTGAGTCATTCACGTTTTGGAGAATTTCGTTCTTCATAGATAGGTTGTTAATTGATTTTCTGAATGCGCTGATTTCTTTCAGGGTGCAAGATAAGAAAGTACTTTGAAAAACAAAGCACTTTTGTATATATTTTTTCAAACAAAATTTTCCTGCCCTTCAGCAGGGTTTATTTTGGATAAAAAATACTACAACCCGGTTTTCTTTCTTGCATTCTGGCATGGTGGGTGTGCAATGGGGTTGATGAGGGATGGATGTGCAAGTGAGTTCTTTATTTTGAATCCATAGCGCGTCTACATTGGTTTCGTTTGTACATGAATGTACCAAATTGAATGGTTAATCAGCCGGATGCGCCACCGCCGGCAATTGCGAGCCGGATTGTTCTTTCTGCAGTAATTTGTTCTAAAAAGTAATGATCGTGTGACACAACGATTAATGTTCCCCTGTACTCATTGATGGCGGCGGTTAATATTTCAATGTTCTGAAGGTCAAGGTTATTGGTTGGCTCATCCAGTACAATCATATCAGGCGATCGGTTGCCCAATGTGAGGCAGCAAAGCATTAAACGCATTTTCTCTCCGCCGCTGAGTGCACTGCATGGTTTATCCCAGTCTTCTTTTGTAAAAAGAAAACGGCTGAGCCTGATCTTAACTTCGTGTTCCTGCAAAGCCGAAGCATTGAATCGTTCGGCCTGTTCGTATACCTTAACCTGGCTATCAATAAGCGAGTAATCCTGGTCAATGCAAACGGCATTTATTTCTGCCCTGTAAACCGTTCCGGCAAGCGGTTGCAGGTTACCCAGAATAATTTTGATCAGGGTGGTTTTGCCTGAACCATTCAACCCTTCCAATACAATCCGTTCCCCGCTGTTAATGTGTACATC
>JAKQKY010000283.1 GCA_029560415.1 Bacteroidota bacterium
AAAACATTCGCTTGCAAGGTTAAGAAGTTATTCTTACAGCAACGATTACAGAAAAAATACAGGATGCCTATATCATCCATTTTTCCTGGACGCCTGCTACCTATACATTTGCCGAGATCGTAGAGAGCGCCGGTGATATTCCTTTACCGCCATACATCAAACGTAGTAGCGATATAGAAGACAAAAGCAGGTACCAGACCATTTATGCATTGGAACAGGGATCTGTAGCTGCACCAACAGCTGGCCTGCATTTTACCGAAAGCATTTTTGATCAACTGGCTTTAAAAAATATCGATAAAGAATATGTAACGCTGCATGTAGGAGCCGGCACATTTAAACCAGTTAAGGCCGACAAATTGCAGGAACATGAGATGCATGCCGAATGGATTGATGTAACGCTTTCAAGCATTCAAAAATTAATTGAGACTGAAAAAGATATCATAGCCGTTGGAACAACATCTGCCCGAACATTGGAATCATTGTATTGGCTGGGTGTGAAAGCATTGATAAACCCTGGCATGAAAACCGCCGAACTGCATCAATGGGATGTATATGAAGTTCCTCTTGCAGAAAGCAAATTCAGCAAGGCTGAGGCATTAACCGCATTGTTGAATTGGATGCAGTCCAATCAACTGAAACGTTTATTTACCCAAACGCAATTATTGATCACACCGGGTTACAAATTCAGGATCATCAATGCATTGATCACAAATTTTCATCAACCTCAATCAACCTTATTGTTATTGGTGGCTGCGGCAACAAAATCTGAATGGAAAAAGATGTATGCGTATGCGTTAGAACATGATTTCAGGTTTCTGAGTTACGGTGACGGTAACCTGATTTTTATTAATTGACCATTAGGGTTGAATGGTAACAGATGTTCCAACCGGAATATAACTGAAGAGATCTTTCATTTCGGTGTACTTAACGGAAACGCAACCATCCGTCCAATTGTAAAAATTATCGATGGTCCATTCTTCCTGCGGGCGTGTAGCATGAATGGCAATGCCATTTCCTATTTTAGCATTTTTCGGTAAAATACCTTTTGCTTTTCTTTCATTGAATTTCTGGATACTTTCATCGTTTGGATAATCAAGCAGCAACTCCGGGCCCCATTTAGGATGTATTTTTTTGAGGATCACTTTAAAACTTCCGTTGGGTGTACGCTTGTCACCTTCTTTCATTTTATCACTCAGGTCTTTACTGCCAAATACGATCGGGTATGTGGCATACCAGCCCTCTTCATCATATACTTTTAATTCGTAATCGCTTTTATCTACAATAATATAATAAGGATTTTCTGAGCGGGCATGAGGCCCATTGTTGTTTTGTGAATCATTCAACAACTTCTTTTTAGAAGATGCATGCATGAACGACATGACAGGTATCAGCGCTGCTAAAAGCGCTATGCTGGTGAGAAGACGGGGTTTCATTGTAAAGCGTATTTGTGCCATATGCTCAAACGATATGCCATAAATTGTTATTTCTGGCAAATAACCGGGTTAGAAATAATTTAACGTAAAATAATTATTTTTTATAGCCTGCAAAAATAATAAAAGGTGCCAGGCTCCTCCCGAAGGCTTTAACGAGGAGATTAAGGGTTTTGTTAACAATTGATTTTGAGCCGGTTTTATATTCATCGTAAAAACCATTGTACAGGCTAACGGAAAAACCATTTGATGCGTAAATATCCTGGTATTCAGGAATTGTAAGAATCCTTTCTGTCCAACTTCCCGTGACGGGATCACATGTATTGGTTGGATGGGCCGGTGCTTCTGGAATGGTACCATTCTCAACATATCTTTTAATCATTACTAAGATATCTTTTTCCTGCAAGCCCCGGCTGTTGGTTGCGAGAAGCTTAATTTTTTCTATTGGTTCACCTGGCAATTGAGAGAGAATGATCTTTTTCCTCGTTTCCAGGAATGCTGCATGAGGAGCTTCACCTGCCAATGTAAAATCATCCGGATTGCCGCCGATAAGTTCATCTTTTTGTTGCAGCTTTTTTAATGAACGCAGTTTGATTGGATTGCCTGGGTTACTCGCGGTGGTAAATACAGACACGATTGCTGGATTTATTTGTGACAGCGTTTTAAAAAAAGACGAAAGATCATAGATATGTTCTATCACATCGGTGCCTACTATGATATCAACCTGTTCGTTTTTACAATAGGTTTCTACTGCATCAATATCTCCCAGGATAAATCCTGCAATCGGAACATTTAATATAGAAGCCAGTTTACGGGACCCCTCCAGGAAATGTGCATTGATATCGTTGACGAATACCTGCTTAAAGCCACAATAGGAAGCAAAGATTCCCAACAAGCCATTGCCTGCGCCAAAATCGACCAGGGTTAATTCCTGTTGCCTTTTACCTGAATGTTGAATCGCTTTATTTAATACATCAGCATAAATGGCCAGGTAATATTTTTTATGATCCAACAGGTGCTGCAGGTATCTGCGACAATATGGTTCGGGAGAAACTTCGTTTATACGCAAGTTGTCTAACTTTCGTTCAAACTGTGCAGCCTTATCTTTTAACCCGGAAACGTAATCCATGTAATGTTTGCTTGTGTGCTAAAATACAGAATTATGCTGCAGTGCCATCAATAAAAAATCCTTCGCCGTTTTACATAAATGTATCGGGCAAAGGATGTTGAGTGAGAGAGCCGTTAAAATCAGTTGCTCAACCTGAATCCGAAATTGAACGGCCTGATATCGAGGCTATGTTCGTAAATGGATTTAGGTGTATATGATCCGTATAATTTTACAGGACCGAGACCCAGTTCTGCTACATAGGAAAATTTGAATTTTTCGAGATCATAATCTCCTTTGTTTCTTTCTTTGCCTCTTTCGCCGCTTCTTTGTTTATTGCGTTGGCTGTAAAGATAACCGGCACTCACGCCAAAGCTTACACTAAAACCATTTTTGCTGTTGGGATGATTGGCTGCAAAGTTCAGCATGACCGGTATCGTTAAATAATCTGCAGCAAGCTTATTCTTGGTGAATCCGATCGAATCCCTGAAGATGAATGCGCCGCTTGTTTGAACACCATTGCTGTAAGGGATCACACCGTTCTCTTTATAACTGATGTTTGACTTATACCGGTAGTTGTTCAACTCAAGGCCCAGACCGTATTTCAGGTTTACATTTTGTTTGATAAGACTCAGGCGTTGCATGAAGAACCAGATATTCACATTAATACTTTTACCTGTCCTGAGTTTAAAATCATCCTTGCCGAAAGCCTGTGCACCCGGCCTGTTCACCAGGTAGTTACCGGTATTGGCATAATTGGTCTGGTCACTGTAATTGGCAAAGCCAATATCTACTATACCCCAGTTGGTTGTTATCCTGGAATGCTTCTTTGGTTGATTTTCGGCATTACCTACCTTGATCTCCCTGCTACCCTTGCCTTTGCCACCACGCTTAATGATAATGATATTGCCAATGCGCATGGTATCGCTTTTCTGGGGCAGGTAAGTTGTATCTGTTTGTGCCGATGCACTGATGCAAAAAATGACCGTTGCTAAAAGTAAAGTTAGCCTTTTCATATACGCTTTATTTAGTGTGATTATTTAGATGCGATTTCGAACCCGGCTATTTTTATGCCATTGCCGGTTTTTATGTTGGCATTCCTGGTAATGATCCTTTTTACTTTCCGGATAAACCCGCTGATCTTTGACCGGCTTACCTTTTCTTCATTTATAAAAAGAATATGATTATCATTTGATTCAGGTTCTGATATTGATAAAGAAGCTGTTTTGGCAAAGCTGTTAGGCATTTCCGATAGTATGTTTACATCTGGTGCCGTAAGAGGTTTACCTGTTGATAGAGCCGGATCCAGTTTTGCAATGTCAACATTCGAAGGCTCATTCTTTTTCAACATCTGTTCCTTACTATCATGTACGGCGGTGGAATTATTTTCGTTACTTTTTTGATTGTTAATGTTTTCAAAATACGGCTTAGGCAGGTTATTTGTTTCTTTGATGACCGGCTTTTGCTGATTTGATACAGCTACATTTTTTGAATCATTATTCAGCTCGCGGCTGGTAACCGTAACCGTTTTCTTTTGTTTGGGCTGTACTACTTCTATGTTTGAAACTGATGGCTCAACAACATTCGGTCTGCTATCATTGGCAGCCAGGGATGCTTTTTGATTGCCCTGGTCTTTAGTGTCTATAGTGTTAACCGGGGTTGGTTTCTTTTCCTTACCGTTGGCTTCTGTTTTTGTAGCGATGGTATTGGTTTCTTTATTCAGATCTGATTTTGAAACAATGGAAATGCCCACAAACAAACCGGTGCCCAGCAATGCGGCTGCTACCGCCCATTTCCAATAACGGATTGTTACGACCCTGTCATTTTCATACCGGTATAATGATTTTTTATCGGGGAAGGAAACTTTATCGGCAGGATCCAGTTTTACAGCCTGTAAGTAATTCCATTCAGCTAAAAGCAATTCATCAGAAGCTAATTGCGCTTCGAGTATTTTTTTATCGGCAGGAGATAACTCATCATCCAGGTGGAGTAAAAGTTGTTCTTGTGAAATGGTAACAAATTCGTTTTTAAAAAGTTGCTCTTTACCCGGGAATGACATTTGCTCCGGCGCCAGGGAAGTCATCGAAAGCATATCCAGTTCTGCTTTCAGATCGGGATTATCCATTACAAAAACATCAACAGCCGTTTTTTCCGCTGCTGACAATTCATTGTCGACATACAGCAGGAAAAAATTTTCGTAATTATGGCGGTTGATGTTCATGTATGTTTTTGTTCGTTTAGCCACGGTCGTTACACGACCGGTTATTAAATGACGTTTTCCGGTTTTACCAGGTATTCTCTCAATTGCAGCCTGGCCCTGTGCAGGTAAACTTTCACCTGGCTTTCATTCAAACCGGTGATCTGCCCGATCTCTGCGTAATTATATCCCTCATAATCCTTCAGCATCACCAGGCTTCGCTGGGTCTCACTCAACCGGCCCAATGCTTCTTCCAGTATCCTTTTGGTATTGTTCTGCAGGTTGGTGGTTCCACGTGCCTGCTCTGCAAACTCTTCTTTCAGGCTGATGCGTTTATTCTTCCTGATGTGATCGATCATCTGGTTATACGCAATCGTAAACAGGTAACTTTTACATTTGGTATTGTCTACCTCAGCCCTGTTCTTCCACATTTTTTCAAAAGCACCCTGCACGACGTCTTTTGCATCCTCTTCATGACGCAAATTCTTCCATATAAAACGGTACACGTTGTCCGCGTACAGGTTTACACATTGATTATATTCTCTCTCAGTCATACAGTTTTTCTATTGACAATGCCAATATACCCGTAATACGAACTTAAACAGTTGAAAGTTACAGGAACCGCAATATTTTTAGGATGAAATGTGCAAAATACCCCTTGCAATGAAATTTAAAGGAGATTCGGGGGTGATCTTAGTCTTCATTTCGCAACATTTTACAGGCTGGCTGGGCTTTTGGATACAAGCTTCCTTATCTGCTTTTTTAAAGTCAGCAGCTATGAGCAGGCAAATGGAAAAAATGCCCAGCGAACAAAAGAGGAGTATTTCTTTTTTAAGCTGCATATGATTAGTTTTAAGGTGTAACGAAATTAGCAGCAAATAGTTACTGGCATCGGTATAAATTGTTAAAAAAGGTTAAAATATCCTTAATCAAACAGCTAAACAATTTTACCGGGTTACCCGGATACTCATAATCTGTCATTAGATTTGCAGCCATTATCAATACTCAATCTTTTATAACATATGAATAATTCATTTTCAAAACGCATTGGAGCTGAACTGGAAGAGATCAGGTCGGCCGGACTTTTTAAAACCGAACGCATCATCAGCAGTGAGCAAGGTGCCGAGATCATCGTCAACGGCAAAACGGTGCTGAATTTCTGTGCCAACAATTACCTGGGTTTATCGGCCCATCCAAAAGTGATCGAAGCCGCTAAAAAATACATTGATTATCGCGGATATGGCATGAGCAGTGTTCGGTTCATTTGTGGTACACAGGATATTCATAAAGAGCTTGAAAAAAAGCTGTCCGATTTCCTGGGTACAGAAGATACGATCCTGTATGCCGCGGCCTTTGACGCCAATGGCGGTGTGTTTGAACCTTTATTCAATGAAGAGGATGCCATCATCAGCGATGCATTGAATCATGCTTCTATCATAGATGGCGTAAGATTATGTAAGGCTCAGCGTTACCGTTATGAGCACAACAACATGGCCGACCTGGAAGAGAAATTAAAAGAAAGCGCACATTTACGCAGCCGCATCATCGTAACCGATGGCTCGTTCAGCATGGATGGTACCATTGCACAACTGGATAAGATCTGCGACCTGGCAGATGCATACGATGCCATCGTAATGATCGATGAATGTCATTCGTCTGGCTTCCTGGGAAAAACAGGACGTGGTACACATGAATACAGAAATGTGATGGGCCGCATCGATATCATCACCGGTACACTGGGTAAAGCACTTGGTGGAGCCAGTGGCGGATTTACTTCAGGTAAAAAAGAGATCATTGAAATGCTTCGCCAGCGGAGCCGCCCGTATTTATTCAGCAATACACTGGCACCAAGCATTGTAGGCGCATCTATCGCTGTGCTCGACCTGTTGAGTCATACAACGGAACTGCGGGATAAACTTGAATACAACACAACTTATTTCCGGAAAAAAATGACAGAAGCCGGGTTTGATATAAAGCCCGGTGATCATCCTATCGTTCCCATCATGTTATATGAAGCCGTGCTAGCCCAGCAATTTGCGGCTAAATTACTGGATGAAGGCATTTACGTAATCGGGTTCTTCTTCCCGGTGGTTGCCAAAGGACAGGCCCGCATCAGGGTTCAGTTAAGTGCGGCACATGAACAAAGGCATCTCGATAAAGCCATTGCTGCCTTTACCAAGATCGGCAAAGAACTGGGGGTTATCAAATGATCAAAAGTTCATTTCATAAAAAAGGGGTAGATTTTAACTACCCCTTTTTGATATAATGCAATATTGATCTAGTTCAATTTTTCGAGGCGATATTCAAGGCGCTTATCTTTTTTATAATATTCAAGGATCATGATGAAGCCTGGTTTGGCTGGAAATACTTTTACCCATTTGGCTTTTGATTTCAGACTGATCTTATCTTCTGTAAAGCTGCCGTTGTTGTAGCTGATTGAATGAAAAGTAAGCCCTTTATCTTCCCCGCTTCTTTCGTAATCACTATAGCCAATATTGAACTTTGTGTGTTCCTTATCCATCAGGGTAAAATCATAATCAAAAGCACCATAAGATTTAGCCATGAGTGCCATGATGTGTGGAGATACGCCTTCATATCCACCTTCCATCTCTACCGTATTGCTGAACTTGTCGTATATTTTAGCATTCTGTACATTGAACTGATCATCAAATTGCAATGTGATCAAATCGGTGATCTTTAGTTTCAGTGCGCTAACTCCCCTTGCATTGCGATTGCCAAAGTTTGAATTATTGATGATCTTAGATGCAATACCCAAAGCACTCACTACTTTTTTGTATCCCTCACCGATGGCAAAGAATTTTCCATCTGCCGTTTGCAAAATTTTATGAAAATAAATATATCCAACTTCAGCTACTTTGCCCTTTGCGTTTACGGGCAGGTACTTGCCGATCTGGTCATCCCATGAATTGAATTTCTTAGATACGATTGCTCCTTTTCCATTCATGGTATAACTGGCCAGGCCCAGACTTGAATGCTTCATAATTTTCGCATCACTTTCAAAATAAGTTCCTAATACCAGGAAATCTGATTTGCCATTTATAGTGGATACATTCATCGGGTAAAATTTATAATCATCTGCCTCAGTAATTACTTCAAAAGCCTTTTTACCATTGTGTATGTTCAATGCCAGCAACCATGAATGCGGCTGACCGGCAAAAATTCCCTTTTTCTTCATCACTTCAAACAATACAATGGAATCTGTTGCACCGAGGTAAGTGGCCTGGGCAAATTTATCTTCCTGGTCTTCTGCTGCTTCATATGTCCATTGCTTTTTCTGGCTCGTAAAAAAGAAATTGATCTCGTAACTGAAATATTTTCCTTCCTTAACCGGATAAGAAGTAACATATCCCTTATTTCCAACGCTGAATAAAGCCTCGTTTTGTCCATCTTCCGATTTGCCGCCATAGGTTTCTTCGATCAGGGCCTTGCTTCTTTTATTAAGCTCTTTGGTATATGTCATTTTTTGTTTGCCGTCGAAGCCATAAGCCCTGTATTCAAGTATTTTTTCTTTGCTATCGTAAAACAGGAACATAATGGTATTTCCATTGTAGCTCGATTCCAGTATCTGTATATTCTTATCATCTTCAAAAGTAATGGCCTTCACTTTATTCAGGTTCTCATCCATGATCTGCAGGGTATATTCATTGATCTTTCTGCTTACTTTATCAGATACATAAAATGAAAAATAGCCTTTGATCTGCTCTCCATCCATGATCTCGCCGCTGCTGCGCACATATACACTTTTAACATTCTCGATGCTTAATTTCTCCTGGGCCGAAAGTTGGGCCAGGCATAGAATACAGGCAATACAAAATAGAAATACTTTTTTCATCAGGGTTCTTTTAAAATGTGAAATTTTGTTTGGTAAAATTGGTTTTATAATAACTGATCCATTCCTGTTTTTCTGCAGGCTTATTATAATTTTCCTTACTGTTGATGAGGGCATACAAAAAGGTTTCATTTTTGATACCCGTTGTTTTGCGTTCATCCATGAAATAATAACTGAATGCTGCTATATCCGACAGTGAAATATTTTGTATAAAGTGCAGGAATCGATTGTATTTTTTTTCACGATAAGGCGATGGAAGTTCTACGATCTTGTTCAGCATATGCTTTTTCTGTGCAACATACATCCGGTTTAGGCTGTTGCCGACCATGGCCATGAGCCAGGTATCATCCGGGTAATGATCCAGTGCCTGCAATGCATAATACAAAGCAAGGGATACATTTTCGCTTTCATATGCATAAGCAATCGCTTCCCGGTCGAATACCTGCTGCCATTCCCTGAATGATTGTTCCTGTATAAATTGTTTAGAACCGGGTTTATAATAGCGTGTAAGGATCGGCGTTACATACTGTACTCTCTTCTTACAATCGGGATGTGTTTTGAGCGAATCCAGTATTTGCTGATCGTCTTCTGAATGCTGAACGCCCCCAAAGAATGCTTCTGGTTCCTTAAGCCAGGACTGGCTGAATGGATGGGCTGTGTGATTAAAATATCTTTCCAGTGGTGGGTCAATATTGAATTTATCGTTGTCGATGCTGTCGAGCATTCCCAAAGCCGTACCCGATTGCTGCAGATCGAAGCTGGTATTTTTCAAAAACTCTATTGCCATAGAATCGGCTTCCGATTCATGCTCGCGGCTATGGCGCCTGTCTTTAAAAGCGATGGATTTGGCAAGCTTATCTAATTGACGGTTCTTCTCATACGCCTGTTTGGATATCTTCTTCAGCTCTTTCTGAAATTCATCTGAATAAACCGTGTTGATATATTTATCAATGGCGTTGTTGCTGTGGTTTAAATAAAGATGGGCTAACTCATGGCACAATACAAAGGCCAGTTGTGCTTCATTGTTGAATTTATTCACGATGCCAATATTCACCAGCACGGTACCCTCGCCCAGGCTTGATGCATTGGGCCACCATGCCCTGTACAAAAGAACCCGCGGGTTGAGTGCCTGTAATGCTGGGTTGGCAACCAGTATCTCTTTCACCAGGGTATTGATATACGCCACTGCCGCAGGATCGGTAACGATGCCTTCCATATCAAAATTAGATTTGATATAATCGAACCGTTGCTTATAAATTTCCTTGAAATATTTTTTATTGTCACCCTTTACCTGGCCGATATCATCGTTGTACCGCTGTTCGATGGCTTTGAAAGTAGATTGCTTATAGGTTGCATCTGCTTTTAATACAGAAAAAAGCTGAACCTGGGCATTGCTTTGAAACCCCATGCATAACAGGCATGTAACCAGTGCGAATAGAGCAGGAAGGCAGTTGAACATGGTAAAGTACGTTAATGAATAGTTGGTAGCCTATCCAAATCGGCGTGAATTTATATAAAAAACAGATACCGCTACATTAATTTCTTTATTGATTTACCTTTACTACTTATTATGAGCGATACGGTACAATCATTTATGACCAACAGCGGCCAGAAAGCGGCCGACCTGGAGCACCGCCGGAAGATCAATTTCAACATTGGCCGGTATAATGCGGTTGTGCCACAGGGTAAGCAGCAGTTCGACAATGTTTCACTTGCCCGGGAAAGAGCAAAAAATATAAAATGGCGTGCCATTGAAACGCTCGACCAACAGTTGGAAGAATTTGAACGACAATTCAGCAAAAGAGGCGGTAAAGTGTTATGGGCCGAAAATGCCCAACAGGCGATAGACGAGATCATAAAGATCTGTATCGAAAAAAATTGCAAAACCCTGGTGAAGAGCAAGAGCATGGTCACCGAAGAAATTCACCTGAATGATGCCATGGAAAAGCAGGGCATCGAAAGCATTGAAACAGACCTCGGTGAATACATTCAGCAACTCGATGGCGAAGCACCATATCATATTGTAACCCCGGCCATGCATAAAAGTAAGGAAGATGTGGCAAGGCTGTTTGCCGAAAAACTGGGTACCGCACCAAATCTTACTCCCGAACAACTTACCCTGGTTGCCAGGAATATCCTACGGGAAAAATATGTTCAGGCTGAGATCGGCGTTACCGGCGCCAACTTTATCATCAGTGATATCGGCGCTGTAGCGGTTACTGAAAATGAAGGGAACGCCCGGCTGAGTTGTGCTTTCCCAAAAACACATATTGTGATCGTGGGCATTGAAAAGATGATCCCGTCTATGTCGGACCTCGCTTTATTCTGGCCGCTGCTCAGCACTTTTGGAACCGGGCAGAAGATAACGGTATACAATACCCTCATTACAGGGCCCAGGCAACAAAACGAAACCGATGGGCCCGAAGAGATGTATGTGATTTTGCTGGATAACGGGCGCACGAATATTTTAAAGAATCCTAAACAACGCGAAAGCCTTTATTGCATCCGCTGCGGAGCCTGCCTGAATGCTTGCCCGGTTTATAAGAATATTGGTGGTCATGCATATGGCGCCACTTATAGCGGTCCAATCGGTAGTGTGATCACTCCTCACCTGCAAGGCATGGAATCTTTTAAACATTTAAGCTTTGCATCTTCGCTCTGTGGCAATTGTACCGAAGTATGTGCGGTTAAAATAAACCTGCACGAATTATTATTAGACAATCGGCACGAATCGGTTGAAGAAGGATTAACAACCTTCACAGAGAGAATGGCCTGGAAAGCGTGGAAAATAGCCAGCCTTCGAAGAAGCATGATGAACCTGGGCAATGGCAACATGAAGAATAAAATTGTAAACGGGTTATTCAAAGACTGGCAAAAAAACCGGGGAGATTTACATTTCAGCCAGAAAACTTTTAATGAAATGTGGAAGGAAAGGTTTAAAAAATAATCAAACTGAACTTTGTTGCAATCAACAACGTTCAACGGCTACATGATTCTCATTTATTCAAATAAAACCAGCACTCGTTTACAGTACATCTGTAAATTCATCTTTAAAGAACAGCTTGGTCTGGCTTATAGCATTACAGAAGACCGGGATGGATTTTCAAACCATGAAGGGATAAAAATAAATTATAGTACCCAATCATTTACCGGCAGCCTGTTTAACATCCCGCCGCATTCGCTTCTCTTTGAAACAGGTATTCAGCCTCAATCCATTCAATGTTTTGAGTTTAAAAATCATAAAGCTTTTTTTAAGAATATTCAAGGAGATTTTGCTTTCGACATTTTTGCTGCATGCTTTTACCTGTTGAGTCGTTATGAAGAATATCTGCCACATGAAAAAGATATGTATGGAAGATATGCCTATGAAAATTCCCTGGCCTGGAAAGAAGGTTTTCTAAAGCTGCCGTTGGTGAATATATGGTTACATGACTTTGCCATATCTCTACAGGAAAAATTTCCCGGAATAGACATACAATTTCCTGCGGCCGGCTTCGTCCCAACTTACGATATCGATATTGCCTGGTCATATAAATACAAAGGATTGATCAGGAATATCGGCGGCTTTATAAAATCACCTACGCTTAACCGTTTGAGTGTTTTGTTTGGATTGCAGAAAGATCCTTATTACAGTTATCAATACATGGATGAATTGCATACAGCCAACAAACTTTCTCCCGTTTATTTTTTCCTGGTGGCCACATGGAACAGTGTATATGATAAAAACATTTCGCCTTATAGCCATGCCATGTGGAAACTCATCCGGCAGCATGCAAAAAAATACAGCATCGGGCTACATCCTTCCTGGAAGAGCAATGAAAAGGATCCCGTTTTAAAAAGAGAAAAGAAGATACTTGAAACAGCTTCTGGTGCACCTATCCTGAAATCGAGACAACATTATATCAAGTTCACCCTGCCACAAACCTTTCAAAAGCTTGCTGATACAGGCATTGAGGATGATTATAGCATGGGCTATGGAAGCATTAATGGATTCAGGGCATCGGTAGCATCCGGATTTCAATGGTACAACCTGCAAACAGAAACGATCAGCAAACTTCGTTTACATCCATTTTGTTTCATGGATGCGAATAGTTTTTATGAACAGCATTTTACAGCAGAACAAGCTTATGAAGAGCTATTACATTATTACGATCTATGTAAAAAATATCATGGTACCTTCATTTCAATCTTTCACAATAATTTCCTGGGAACCGATAAAACCTTTGCAGGATGGAAAGAGATGTACAGCAGGTTTATATCTCAGCTTCCACGATGATCTTTCGGGCATCGCGTTTTAAACTATAATTCACCAGGAAAACGCCAGCCAGGGTTACCAACGCACCCCAAAGAATATTGATATTCAGTTTTTCTTTGAGAATGATGCCTGCCAATAACATTGCCACAAGCGGGTTGATGTATGCATACAAGGAAGCAATACCAGCTGGCAATTTTTTCATGGAGTAAATAAACGCTACAAATGAAATGATGGAACCGAATAAAACCAGGTATCCAATTACAGCCCATACTTTCCAGCTAATGGCGGTGATGGGCACCGTGGGTTGTGTTGTTTCAGCCAGCACCAGCAGGATCAACGCACTGATGAGCATTTGCCAGCCCGTACCGTAATATGGATTTATTTCTGCCTTATTACGTGCTAAAAAAACCGTACCTACACTCCAGGATAACATGGCCACCACCGAAAGCGATAGGCCGATCAAAAAAGATGAATCTAAATTGTCAAAGGTATTTTCATAAAAAACGATACCCACTCCCGTTAGTCCGAGAAACAAACCCAGGAAAGTAAGGATCGTGAGTTGCCTGCTTTTAAAAAAAACTTTTTCAATGATCACCACGCTCAGCGGATATAAGGCACCAATGAGAGCGCTGAGCCCGGTCGGTATAAATTTGAGGCTCCAGGTACTTAGTCCATTTGCAAATACAAACATCAGGATAGACATCACGAATATCCAGCGAAATTGTTTAGCAGTTGGCAGGCGTAATTTTTTATGCCACATGAAGAAAACCACGAAACAGGCACCTGCTATGAATTGCCTGATATAGGCCATTTGCAAAGCGGGTATCTCATTAACACCAAGTTTGCTCACCACCCAGGTAGTTCCCCAAACGAAACAGGTTATGACCAATGCCAGGTAACCTTTTCCCTTGCCTTCTATGGGAGCGTTTGTTTTCATAAAGTGATATATATATCTTAATGTTTAAAATGGCGCATGCTGGTGATCACCATGGCAAGATCATTTGCTTTGCAATATGAAATGGAATCTGCATCACGAATAGATCCGCCAGGTTGAATGAAAGACGTGATACCGGCTGCATGGGCAATTTTAACGCAATCATCAAATGGGAAAAACGCATCGCTGGCCAATACAGCACCTGAAAGATCGGCATTGAACTGCCTGGCTTTTTCCAGTGCCTGGCGAAGAGCGTCTATGCGACTTGTTTGTCCGCAACCTTTACCGATCAACTGTTTATCTTTCACCAATGCAATGGCATTGCTTTTAAGATGTTTGCAAACCAGGTTGGCAAACAGCAGGTTTTGTTTTTCAGCTTCCGTGGTATCGCGGCCACCTGCTTCTTTCCATTCGGCCACATTGCCTTCATCGGTTTGCTGAGACAGGATGCCATTCAGCAAAGACCTGTATTGCTGATGGCTATTGCCGGTATTTTTCAATTGTAGTAAAATGCGGTTCTTTTTTGATTGCAGCATGGTAAGGGATTCAGCGCTGAATGACGGGGCGATCAACACTTCGAAGAACAGTTCACTGATGGCTGCTGCTGTTTGCGCATCTACTTCACCGTTAGTTACCAGTACGCCGCCAAAAGCACTTTCCGGATCACCTGCAAGGGCCTGGTCCCACGCATCCTTTAATGTACCACGAGCCGCAATGCCACAGACATTCGTATGCTTGATGATGGCAAATACTTTCTCATCATTTGCTGAATTGAATTCACGGATGAGCATGATGGCTGCATCCACATCAACCAGGTTATTGTAGGATAATTCTTTACCGTGCAATTGGGAAAAAACTTCTTCCAGGTTTCCATGATAAGAAGCTGACTGGTGAGGATTTTCACCATAGCGAAGTGTTTTCTCAGGCAAATGATAGGGCGTTGCAAACTGAAGCTGGTGAAAATAATTGGAGATGGCTGTGTCGTATGAAGTACACACATCAAATGCTTTAATGGCAAATAATCTTCGTTGTTCGAGACTGGTGCTGCCTTGCTGATCATTTAATAGCTGTTCCAATAATGAATAATCATTTTTAGCAGCCACCACTACAATGTCCTGGTGGTTTTTGGCAGCCGCCCTGATCATCGATGGTCCACCGATATCGATCTTTTCAATGATCTGTTTTTCATCGGAAGTAGCACGAACTGTTTCTTCAAACGGATAGAGATCAACGATGACGAGATCAATTTCCGGAATGTCGAATTCTTTCATTTCACTTACATGTACTTCATCTGAGCGCTTGCCCAGTATGCCACCAAAAACAGCAGGATGCAATGTTTTCACCCGACCACCCAGGATCGAAGGGAAACCTGTGAGGCTCTCCACCGCAATGCATGGAACATTCAGTCCTTCAATAAATGACTGTGTGCCGCCCGTACTATAGATGGTAATGCCCAATGCATGCAATTGCCTGATGATGTTTTCGAGGCCGTCTTTATAAAATACGGAAATCAATGCTGATTGAATTTTCTTCATAATCCCCAACGCCGGCGGGCGTAATCTTTAAAAGTGAATGAATTGCCGGATCAATGATTCAAATCCAGCATAAAAGCACCTTGTTCAGGTACTGAAAAGCAGGGCAAAGCTAATTCATCACAGTCTTTTTTCCAGACTGCAATTTTCCACAAACTATTAGATGCATCCATCACGATCATCTTTGGCCTGATCACCCGGGCCAGGTCTGCAAGTTTCACACGAGCATTCTTTGAAAGCACCAATACATCTACCGTTAACATCGACTGGTTCATGTTAACAGTAACCGCTTTATCAATAATGAGTATTTTTTTTCCAAAAAATTGTAAGCCCTGGTTCCTTTGATAAAGTTCGGGCATCTTTATAGTTTGTTTAGATGCCTGTAACGCAATGCGGGCTGGCTTGAGGTGAAAATGTTTCAGCAATCCATCCGGTACCAATGCACTATCGCCCATAAATTGAAATTGTTTGCCATGAATAAAGTCAATGGCCTGGTGACGTGGCACCTGGTATACGATCATCTTTTTCTGTCGACTGGCTTTTATACGTATATACTGGTAATACCCGGTAAAAAATACCAGGCAGATCAATGTTATCCAGCGGCACGGCCTGTTACTGTACATCAGCCATCCCACTCCAAAAAACAGCAGGATATACAGGAGCCAGGTAGATAGTATATCTGCATAAATATGATCGGTAACCGAAAAAGGCAGCCCGTTGCAGAAGCCGATCAATGCATTCATCACCCATACCATTCCGGCGATCAGCTTCCCTGTCATGATCGATACCCAGGGAATCCATGCCACACAAATCAGCAGGATCTCTGCAAACAATATCACGGTGGAAAGTGGCACCGCAATTAAATTGGTTATGAAAAACAAGTTGGGAAACTGGTGAAAATAATAGAGACATACAGGAAAAGTAGCTGCCTGGGCCGCAACCGTAACAGCCAGCATTTCCCATGTCTTGAATAAAAATTTATTTTTAAAAGTAAACAACCCCAGGATCGGTTTCTGCAGCGCAACAATACCAATAATGGCCAGGTAACTCAATTGAAAGCCTACATCCCAAAGTAAATAAGGGTTATAACATAAAAGCATACACGCAGAAGCTGCCAGTGAATTATAGATAGAAGCCTGCCTGAAAAACTCTTTGCCAATGATGATACAGGTAAACATCACAGCGCTTCTCAACACGGAAGCCGAAGCACCCGTCAACAAAGAGAATAACCATAAACTGCCCAGTACGATCAGCACTTTACTGATGCGATTCTTTTTTACAAAAGGTATCCTGGCACAGATCCACACCAACATCATATAAATAAGCCCCAGGTGCAAACCTGAAATAGCAATGATATGCACCACGCCTGCATTGCTGTATGCCTGCACCAGGTCTTTATCCAGGTCTTCCTTATACCCAATGAGTAAGGCTTCTGCGATACCAGTTATATTTTTATCGGCAACAATGTTTTTCTGCAAAACCCCGATCACCTGTTTTCGTAAATAAAAAATAAACGTTTGTAAAGGGTTCGTCTTTTGTTGCGGTAATCTTATCCAATCGCCTTTTTTGAGAAACGCGGTATGATAAACCTGTTGAAATGCTGCATAACGGCTATAATTAAATGAACCGGGATTGCCCGAATTACGGATAGGCTGCAACCTCGTTCTTAAAACCAGTTGATCACCATAAGCCAACTTTTTACATTCATCTTCTTTAGAAAAATAAAGGAATATTTTCCCGGTTACTGGTATTTGTATTTTGCCACTGATCATGCCAGTAACCAATGCTTCTGTTTTAAAAGATTTGTCACGTTCCAGCACCGGCTCCATAATCCTTACCAACAGTTTGCTGCTATCTGTGTATCGATGTCCAAACCAATGCACCTTAAGGGATACATTTTTTTGCCGGGTAAGAAACATTGCAACAAACAGCACGATCAACATTAAAAATATTCCCTGTAAAAACCGGTACCGGTATCGCAGATTCAGCGGCAGAAAATAAAATAAAATGAATACAGCAGTTGCTACTGCAATAGAAATGGCAATTGGATTGAAAGGAATTGGATTATACCATTGAAGCAGGATACCGGCCGACAAGGGCAGCAGCAGCCTGGAAAATGGAACGATCTTCCAAAATGGAATTTGATACGGATGCATCCCCGAATGTAACCGGGAATGAAGTAAAAATGTACTGAAGTTTATTTACTCAGGTGCATGCTTCGTTCTTTGTATAATTGCCTGAAGTATGGATCCCGCAGGTCTTTGATGAAGCGGATGGCTTCACCCGTACTCTTCATTTCAGGACCAAGCTCTTTGTTCACGCCTGGAAATTTATTGAATGAGAATACCGGTTCCTTGATGGCAAATCCTTTTAGTTTTTTCTCAAAAGTAAAATCCTTCAGTTTGGCTTCTTCCAGCATTATCTTGGTGGCTATGTTTAGATAAGGTATCTGGTATGCCTTCGCAATGAACGGTGTGGTGCGGGATGCACGCGGATTTGCTTCTATCACAAATACATTGCCGTCTTTAATGGCAAACTGGATATTTATAAGTCCTTGAATATTGAGTGCCCTTGCAATTTTTTCGGCATACTCTTCCATGGTATGCACCACGAGTGGCGTAAGATTGAATTGTGGCAGCACGGCATTGCTATCACCACTATGGATACCCGCAGGTTCGATGTGTTCCATCAATCCCATCACATGAAAATCGGTTCCATCAAAAATGGCATCGATCTCTGCTTCCTGGCAACGATCGAGGAAATGATCGATGAGGATCTTATTGCCCGGTAAATGTTTCAGCAAGCTAAGTACACCATTCTCCAGTTCTTCATCATTCAACACGATGCGCATTCTTTGTCCGCCCAATACATAACTCGGCCTTACCAGCACCGGGTAACCTACCTGTTTGGCCACTTCAATGGCGTCATCGGTACTGAACGCTGTACCATATTTCGGGTATGGAATGCCGAGTTCTTTGAGCATGTCGCTGAAACGGCCGCGGTCTTCTGCAATATCCATGTTATCGAAAGAAGTGCCGATGATCTTAATGCCTTTTTCATGCAGGCGCTTGGCGAGTTTTAAAGCGGTTTGTCCGCCCAACTGCACGATTACCCCATAAGGTTTTTCATGCTCTACAATTTCCCAGAGATGTTCCCAGAAAACGGGTTCGAAATATAATTTATCGGCAATGTCGAAATCGGTAGAAACAGTTTCTGGATTGCAATTGACCATGATCGCTTCATACCCGCATTCTTTTATCGCCAGCAATCCGTGCACACAGCAATAATCGAATTCAATGCCCTGGCCGATACGATTCGGACCCGAGCCCAACACGATCACTTTCTTTTTACCTGATATTTTTGATTCGTTGTGCAGCAGGTTATTTCCCTGTGATTCTTCTTCAAAAGTAGAATAGAAATACGGCGTCTTTGCTTCAAATTCTGCGCTGCAGGTATCTACCATTTTAAACACCCTGGTAAGTCCCATTTGCTTTCTGCGTTCGTAAATTTTTTCACTGTCTGGTTCCTGCATGATCCTTACGATCTGTTCGTCACTAAAGCCCAGCAGCTTTGATTCCCGCAACAGGTCATCGGGCAAAGTTTTCAAATCATATTGTGCAATCTTCTTTTCGCAATCACAAATTTTCTGCACCTGGTAGATGAACCAACGATCAATTCCTGTGCTTTCGCAGATCCTCTTCACACTTACGCCCGCCATCAATGCATCTTTAATTCTGAAGATGCGATCCCATTTCGGGATCTTGATATACTCCAGTAACTCATCAGTATGCATGAGACTTTTTCCATAGTAACCAAGTCCGACCGCTTCATTTTCCAGGCTCTGGCAAGCCTTCTGGATGGCTTCGGCAAAACTTCTGCCGATGGCCATCACTTCTCCTACACTCTTCATCTGGAAGCCCAGCGTGTCGTTGGCGCCTTTGAATTTATCAAAATTCCAACGCGGTATCTTAACGATCACGTAATCGAGTGCCGGCTCAAAATAAGCCGAGGTGGATTGGGTGATCTGGTTCTTTAATTCATCGAGGTTATAGCCCAGTGCCAGCTTTGCAGCAATTTTTGCAATGGGATAACCCGTAGCCTTACTCGCTAATGCAGAAGAGCGGCTAACCCTTGGGTTTATCTCTACTACAATGATCTCTTCTGTTTGAGGATTGAGGGCGAATTGTACATTACAACCACCTGCAAAATTGCCCAGGGCTCTCATCATGGAAATGGCGGTGTTGCGCATGAGTTGATAAGCGGTATCGCTCAGCGTCATGGCTGGCGCTACGGTAATGCTATCGCCAGTGTGCACACCCATCGGGTCAAAATTTTCTACGGTGCAGATGATTACTACATTGTCGTTGCTATCGCGTAAAAGTTCGAGTTCAAATTCTTTCCATCCCAATACAGCTTTTTCAACCAGTACTTCATGGATGGGCGAAGCAGTTAATCCATTATTCAATGCTTCATCAAGTTCTTCTTTCTTAAATACAATACCGCCGCCGCTACCACCGAGTGTAAAAGATGGACGAATCACCAATGGGAAACCAATTTCCTGTGCAAACTCTTTTCCTTCGAGGAATGAGTTGGCTGTTTTGGCTGGCGCCACCGGGATGTTCATTTCGATCATCCAGTTTCGGAATTTTTCACGGTCCTCTGCTTTATCGATGGCTTTGATATCCACGCCGATCAATTTCACACCATATTTTTCCCAGACACCCAGTTCATCGGCTTCTTTACAGAGATTGAGGGCTGTTTGTCCGCCCATGGTAGGCAATACCGCATCAATTTTATTTTCTTCCAGGATCTGTTCAATGCTTTCTACCGTAAGAGGGAGTAAATAAACCCGGTCGGCCATCATCGGATCTGTCATGATGGTGGCGGGATTGCTATTGATGAGGATCACTTTCACACCTTCTTCCCGGATGCTGCGGGCAGCCTGGGTTCCGCTGTAATCAAATTCACAGGCTTGTCCTATTACAATGGGACCGCTTCCTATAATTAATACCGATTGAATGGAATTGTTTTTGGGCATATCTACGATTGCCTGTTGTGTGGCGTGCAAAAGTACTTGTAAAAGAGAAGTGCCGCAAATTTTGATGAAATAAAAGTTTTTAACAAGGATAATATGCTAACGATAAACTAATTTTTACTTCGGGCCGTATTGGATTTTACAAGCATGTATCTTTGCTTGCCTGGTATCCAGGATCACGACATGTTGAAATCTTTTTACATATGCGATTTCACATTAACCGCTTTTGTTTACTATGCTGAAAAAAAAATCATCTCACACACAACGCATATTAATTACCTGTATTTTCCTGTTCACCTGCACATGGGTTTCGGCACAGTTGTTTGCGCCTAAGCAGTATCCTCAAAAATATTTTCAATGGCCCGTTGGAGCCAAAATAGGACTGGTGGCTAATTTCGGAGAATTAAGGCCTAACCATTATCACATGGGGCTTGACATGCGTACCGATCAGAAACAAAATGTACCGGTATATGCAGCCGCGGCGGGTTATATCGCCAAAGTGAAGATAGAACCATATGGATTTGGCAGGTGCATTTACATTAACCATCCCAACGGACTCACTACCTTATATGCTCACTTAAATGATTTTTATCCTGCATTGGAAAAATACATTACCGAACAACAGTATCGTTTAGAACAATGGAAAGTATTCCTGGATATTCCTGAAAACCTTTTCCCGGTAAAGAAAGGTGATTTCATTGCTTATAGTGGCAGCACCGGTGGTTCGCAGGGCCCTCATGTACACTTTGAAATTCGTGACACGAAATCAGATAAAGTACTCAATCCCCTCTTATTTGATTTTCCCATTGCCGATAACATTGCACCCGACATAGTTCGTTTAGCCGTGTACGATAGAAACCTGAGCACCTATGAACAAACGCCAGTTTTATATGCTTTAAAGAAAGTTAATGGCGTATACAGGCCGGCGGGAGGAAACATCCGGGTAAAGTCTGATAAAGTAAGTTTTGCCATTACCGCTTTTGATCGATACACCGGATCTACCAACCAGAATGGCATTTATAAAGCGGAGTTGTTTGATAATGATAAAACGATCGCCGGTTTTGAAATGGACAGCATCAGTTATGATGAAACCAGGTACCTCAATGCACACATTGATTATAAAACCCGCAGCAGTGGCGGGCCCTGGCTCGAACACCTGTCTAAATTGCCCGGTCATCAAAATGGCATTTATCAAACTGCACCGGGCCAGGATGGTGTGATAAGGCTGGCAGATGAGGCCGTACATGATATCAGGATCGTAGTGAGCGATGCAAATGAAAACCGCTCTACCCTACAGTTCTCACTGCAACGCGAAGCCGAAGTTGTGAGAAAACAAATTGAAAGTCCTGTAAAAATGTTTTTACCGGGATATGTCAACGTGTTTGAAAATCCCGACCTGAGTTTTTACCTGCCGGAAGGAAGTTTATATGATTCGTTTCACATCCAGTTTACTAAAACGATTCCCAAAACCGGTAGGCCGATCTACCAGGTACACAACAACCAGGTGCCGGTGCAAAATTATTTCCCGGTAAAGATCAGGGATGATTTCCCGATGGCCGATACAGGACGCATCATTATGAAACGTTCCTGGAAAACCAAGGAAGATTATAAAAAGACCGTGTATGAAAAAGGCTGGTACAAGGCCAGCTTCCGGGAATTTGGTCAATACCAATTGATACTCGACAGCATCCCCCCGCAGGTAACGCCGGTGGGTTTCAGAGACGGCATGATGGCCTCAAAAATAAACCGGATCGCATTCGTGGTAAAAGATAACACTGAGGATATAAAATCATTTACTGCATTACTCGATGGCAAATGGCTGCGTTTCAGCAACGACAAAGGAAAAACATTCATTTATACGTTTGATGAACATTGCGGACCGGGGCAACATGAATTATTGATTACGGTTATCGACCTGGCAGGAAATAAAACGGAGAAGAAGTATGGGTTTGTGAGGTAGGTGCTGGATGCGGGATACAGGATGCGGGGATACGAGATACTGGATACTAGATACTAGATACTGGATTTATAAACATCATATACATGATCACACTCAAGGAAGGTAGTAAGGCACCGGCGTTTAAGGGTAAAGACCAGGATGGAAAAACCGTTTCATTAGCAGATTATAAAGGAAAAAAACTGGTACTGTATTTTTATCCTGAAGATGATACGCCAACCTGTACGGTACAGGCCTGCAACCTGCGGGACAATTATGGCATTTTAAAGAACAATGGTTTTGAGGTGTTGGGGATCAGTCCGGATGAAGTAAAAAAACACAAAAAATTCGAAGACAAATACGATCTTCCTTTCACGCTGCTGGCAGATCCAAACCACGTGATCATTGATAAATACGGCGTTTGGGGAGAAAAGCAAATGTATGGCCGCAAATACATGGGCCTTCATCGCACAACGTTTCTGATTGATGAAAAGGGGATCATCCGAAAAATATTTTTAAAACCGAAGAGTAAGCAACATAGTGAGGAGATTGTTGAGGCGTGGGGGAATGTTTAGGACGTTTAAGGGTTTAAAGGTTTAAGGGTTTAAGGGTTTGAAACGTTCAGAACGTTTGTACCCTCCGGAACGACTTTAACCATCGGAACGTTTTAAACGTTTTACGTTTTGAAATGAATAATTTGACAACCCCTGCATTCCATATCAAAGAAAACTCCTGGCTGGCAGCGATCGCGGCGTGGAAACTTGGCAAACCTAGGGTGGCCATGGTGTTGGGCAAAACTATTCACCTGCACCAGACAAGTCAAGCAGATTTTTTAGCAAATGAAGCCTGGTTCAGGCATGAGTTGTGCCATGTAGCACAGTATCAACGGTATGGTACGGTGAATTTCCTGTTAAGATATATTTGGGAAAGCATCCGCAAAGGGTATTACTATAATAAATACGAAGTGGAAGCCAGGCAGGCTGAAACATCATAAAATCCATTCAACTTCTCCGAATTCAAATTGCCGGTCGATAGAATCTTTGGTGAGTAATTG
>JAKQKY010000286.1 GCA_029560415.1 Bacteroidota bacterium
CGTGACGCATAGAGTTTTTAGGGGGTGAGCCGCCCTGAGGGGGCGACCCACCAATGGTACTTACTCTGCTTTAAAATCAATACTGTTACCCTCCCCTTCTCCTGGCTTTTTCTCAGTAGTGATCCTGTCCGTAGAAATACCACTTTGCTCACTCAGGTATTCAGTAATGATGAGAAGGCGCTTATCAGACACTCTTTGTTTGGGGTCGTTTTGTGCCGGGTATGCTGTTACGGTTAATTTTAATTCCGGGTTGTCCTTTAACTTACTGGCAATGGAATCCAGCATTGCTTTTGTATCTTTTGAAAGTTGTACTGAATTGGTTTTGAAATTTACTGAGGGCAGCAACAGGTTCGGTTTATGATCACACAATAACCCCCAAAGTTCTCTCAAACAACATTTCTTCGGCGCCAGTACAATCTCATAGATAGCATTCTCCATCACAGGGTGATAACTTCTTACCACGGGCATCAGGGTATCATAACTAAAAAACAAACTGTGTGGAATGAGGGCGGCAGTTTGTAAGGTGATAGAAAACAAACCATCGCTGTTGGTATATACATCGGATGCAACAGAAGAAGTTATTTTTGCATTAGCAATGGGCTTGCCATTGATGTCTTTCACAATACCGGAAATGATCGTATCAACCGGTGTTGTATTGTGATTAGCAGATGTCAACAGTCCGGCGTGCGAATGAAAACTGGTAAGCAGTACCAAAGCCATTGCGATACTTGGGATACGATAAAAACTAGAGAAGGAATGTTGTTTGAAGCGTCTTTGTTTTTGGGCAGTCATATACTTTTCGTTTAATGATGAATACCGGAATACCCGGTATGATCATTAACTGCCGCAGAAGAACTTTTGGTTGGGTAGATTAATTTATTACAGCATTTTTTGCAATGCTTCTTTAAATGAAATGGGTTGATAACCTAAATCCTGTTTTGCTTTATCAATAACAAAACCAGTTTTTAGCGGCCGCTGCGCTGGTTGTGTAAATGTATCAGCATTCACCTCGGTCATCAGTGATTTGTCCAGGTGCAGGTAGTCGGCCACTGCGGTGGCCATATCAAAAGGACTCATGCCCACCTCACCCGAAATATGATAGATGCCGGTCGCATTTTTTTCTATCACTAAAACAATTCCTTTGGCAAGATCTTCCACATAAGTGGGCGTACGCCATTGATCGCTCACTACTTTAATGGGTTGATGCTGCTCCAGGTTTTCTTTTACCCAGCTTACCATATTGCTGCGGTTGCCCACCAGGATATTTCCATATACCAGCACTGTTCTTACGATCGCCCAAGGCAATGTACTTTCCATCACAGATTTTTCTGCCGCTAATTTGCTGCTGCCATAATAGTTTACCGGGTTGGGTGTATCAGTTTCTTTATATGGTCCAGCTGTACCATCAAAAACAAAATCAGTTGACACATAAATAAATTTTGCCTGGATCATTTCTGCAGCACTCACTAAAAACCGGGTGGCGGTCACATTTATATTCCAGCATTCCACAGGGTTCAATTCGCATGGATCTGGCTGCGTCATAGCGGCTGCATGAATAATGATACCCGGTTGGTGATGCAATAAAAATTCATTTACAGCCATGCCATCTGTAATATCCAGTGAATAATAATTGTACCGTTCATTTGCAGCAAATGAAAGCCGGTTGCTTCCTCTTCCCGTGGCCACAATAACATGATCCGTTGTTTCCAGCAGCATTTTTGTTAAATGTTGTCCCAGCAGGCCATTGGAACCAGTCACTAAAATTTTCATGCCGTAAATATAAACCACATAATTCTTACATTCGCCTTGCTCAAAAACCATTATCATGTTTAAAA
>JAKQKY010000302.1 GCA_029560415.1 Bacteroidota bacterium
AAGTGATGGAGCTTATTCCGCCGCCCGGCTTACGCACCAGTTACACCATGACCGTTTTCAATATCAACAATATTATATCGATTTTGGTTATAAAGAATTAACCATACCTGCTGGTGAAAATGGCGAATTTTTACTCGAAAAAAATGCACTGCACATCTGGCCAAGAGGAAATTACATGCTTATTGCTTTACCCAATTTAGATGGCAGTTTTACATGCACATTATTTTTTCCTTTCGAAGGAGAACCATCTTTTCAGTCGCTCGACAATACAGAAAAAGTCAGGAATTTTTTCAACAATACTTTTGCGGATGCATCCCGTCTGATGCCAACATTAGAAACCGATTTTTTCCAAAATGCAACATCGACTCTTGTAACAGTAAAGTGTTATCCATGGATTCGCGAAGATAAATTCGCCCTTATAGGGGATGCGGCGCATGCCATTGTTCCTTTCTTCGGACAAGGCATGAATTGTGGTTTTGAAGATTGCTCTGTACTGAATGGTCTCATGCATAAACACAAGGACAATTGGGAAAAAATTCTTGCAGAATACCAGGCCTTACGCAAACCTGATGGCGATGCCATTGCAGATCTTGCATTAAACAATTTCGTAGAAATGCGTGACAAAGTAGCCGATCCGAAATTTCTATTACAGAAGAAAATTGAAGCTGCTTTCAGTAAGAAATACCCGGATAAATGGATACCTGCCTATTCACAAGTCACCTTCAGTCCGCATATCCGTTACAGTGATGCTTTGAAAAACGGCAAACGCCAGGAAAGCATTATGCAACAGGTAATGGCAATGGCAGGCATAGAAGAAAAATGGGAAGATACTTCCATTGATGACCTTATCCTGCAACAGCTCAACCATTAACAACATGTATAAACTGCCCTATTTTACTGAAACTGACCACGAAAACATTATCGCTTTTATCCGCGAAAATCCATTTGCCATTGTAACAGGTTTTGGTGAAAAATACCCGGTAGCATCTCATCTTCCATTACAATTGCATATAAAGGAGGATGGTAAAATGTTTTTCTCCGGACACTTAATGAAAAACACGGATCATCACAAAGCCTTTGAAAAAAATGAGCATGTATTATTAATATTCAACGGGCCACATTCGTATGTTAGTGCATCCTGGTATACCGAAAAAAATGTTGCCAGTACCTGGAACTATATAACGGTTCATGCCAAAGGAAAGATCCGGTTCACCGATGAAGAAGGCACCTACAATGCCATCAAAGCCATTACAGATCAATACGAGGGAGCTGATTCCCCTGCTTCCTTCGAAAATTTATCTGCAGAATACGTGAACCGTCTCATAAAAGCCATTATTGGATTTGAAATTGAAGTAACGGAGATGGATAACGTTTTTAAGTTAAGCCAGAATCATACCGCAGAAACCAGGAAAAGTATAGTGGATCATTTACGTGAAGCAAGCGATTCAAATGCACATACGATCGCATCGGAAGTTGATAAACGAATAGACTAAAACAATAAACATGCACCGGAATATACTAGTAGAGCAGATCAGGCAGAAAAGAAATTATCTCTGTGTTGGATTAGATACCGACCTATCCAGGATACCGCCACACCTGCAGCAACATCCCAAAGCTGTTTTTGAATTCAATAAGCAGATCATTGATGCAACGAAAGATCTTTGTGTGAGCTATAAGATCAATACCGCTTTTTATGAAGCCATGGGCGCCAAAGGCTGGGATATCATGGAACAAACCATAAACTATATTCCTGCCACTCACCTGAAAATCGCAGATGCGAAAAGAGCCGACATTGGCAACACTTCATCCTATTATGCCAAAGCTTTTTTTGAAACCCTCCCCTTCGATGCCATTACCGTTGCGCCTTACATGGGAGAAGACAGTGTAAGACCTTTCCTGGAATACGAAAACAAATGGACCATCGTACTTGGCCTTACCAGTAACAAAGGCGCTGCAGATTTTGAAATGCTGAAAGTACAAGGGAAAACAGAAAAAACCGGTTACTTATATGAACAGGTATTGCTCACCGTTAGTAAATGGGGAACGCCCAACAACCTGATGTTTGTGGTAGGTGCAACCCAGGCAAAACAACTGGCGGATATCAGGAAGATCATACCCGAACATTTCTTATTGGTACCTGGCGTAGGTTTCCAGGGAGGCAGCCTCGAAGAAGTTTCGGAGTATGGAATGAATAGCGATTGCGGTTTACTGGTAAACGCATCCCGTGCCATTATTTATGCAGGCAACAATGAACAGTTTGCAACTGAAGCCCGTAGCATTGCCCAACAATATCAAAGTGAAATGAATTCCTATCTACCAATATAAAATCATACATATGAAACACCTCATGAAAACGATTGTAATTATATTGATATGCTTGTCTGGCAGTTTTTACAGCTATGCTCAAACAGCACCTGCATCGGGAAAGATCCTTGCGGCCGCTTACCAAAAAGCAACAAGGGAAAAAAAGAAAGTGTTCCTGATGTTTCATGCAAGCTGGTGCGGCTGGTGTCATAAGATGGATGATGCCATGAATGACCCTTCCTGTAAACAACTTTTCGAGAGTCAATACGTAATAGCACATCTCGATATTGATGAAACAGGTGAACAGAAAAAACTGGAGAATAAAGGTGCCGATCTCGTTAGAAAAAGATACCATGGCGAAAAGGCTGGATTACCATTCTGGCTCGTATTGGATAAGAACGGGAAATTATTGGGCGATTCTTTTATCCGTAAAGAAGGTCAATCTTTGGATACACCCGGAGAAAACATCGGTTGCCCGGCTGAAGAAAATGAAATAACTGCATTTATACAAGTACTCAAAAAAACTTCCACGCTGAATGATGATGAGCTCCAGGTCATTGCCGAAAGGTTTCGGAAGAATAAGTAACTGAATTATGATATCCTGCTCTGAATAGCCTTTGCCAGTTGAGCCGCCCATTTCGCATACTCCTTACCGGAAGGATGCAAACCATCTCCCGCCACAAAACCTTCTTTGTGGCCATCAATCCGCTGTGACTGAGTAATATCGATAAAATCAACCGCATGCAATGATGCAATGCGCTTACATGCCTCGTTATAACCATCAATCTCTACAGCTATCTTTTCCAGATCCCTTCCGGCAGCAAAAGGCGTAATGCCCCAGTCGGGAATACTTATGACGAATACATTCTTTGGCTGATTACCTGAAAACCGGATGGCAAGTTGCAGCAACTGCCCGAACTCAATTACAAAATTTTCTACCGATCTGCCCCGGTATTGATTGTTAACCCCAATCAGCAGGGTCACAAAATCATAGGTTGGTAAAAATGCTGTGCGATCAATGGCAGCAAGAAGTTCATCGGTTGTCCAGCCGGTAGTGGCAACTATTTCAGGTGCGGTAAAAGAACGTTCGGGCCGACTATCCTTATCAATTTCATTTCGGATAAGCTGTACCGTTTGACAAGGAAAACTATCGGCCAGGGGAACCTGTTCTCCAATGGTATAACTATCGCCCAGGGCCAGGTATGTATATGGGGTCATAAAATTTTTATTTTACCGGTGCTTGCGTTTAAACAAAGTCACTTTTATCATCAGGGCTTTTTGGGAACCCCATGTTCAAAACTACCAACGGCTTCACTATACCAGGGTACAATATCATAAATAAAAATCCCTGCAGACACAGCAGGATCTGTAGATACATACTTTTCAGCTTCTTCTTTGGTCTTACAATCGAAAATAAATAATCCACGCCAGGTAAAATCATTTTTGCCAAATGGCCCGGCTGCTTTCAATATCCCTGCCTCGTACAACCTTTTCATATTGGACATATGCCCTTCGAATAAACCTGTTCGGGTTACAGAATCCAGATCCTTTGCAGGACCGGTTTTGAGGATCACCAGCCAGAATTTTTCAATTTTTTCGCCCGGACTCTTTTCCTTTGGCTTAACTTCTTTGCCGGTTTCCTTTTGTTCTGTTTGTTGAGCTGATGAAAGGGAGATCATGATAACCGACACAATCATAAGCATACTTAAAACCCGAATCGATTTTTTCATATCATTCATTTTTCTAAAAATACAAAAGACCTGTAATATTTACAGGCCTTTATGCATATCTCAATAAAGAATATTTAGATATCAGCCGTTTTTGACTTCGATTTTGATTTATGTTTTTCTTTCATGTCATCATCTGTTGCTACACCAAGGATGATGTTACTGAAACTGCTTTTTACTTTTATGGGTATACTGCCACTTCCCGATTTTCCGCTGTATTCATGATCAAACTTTGGTCCATGATCATCATCATCTCCATCATCATCACTATTGAATTTGACCTGTGTTTTATTTTTAAATGAACCAAAACTGGTAGAAATGGTATAGGAAGCCGACAGCTCGCCGATGGGCTTAAGATTTACTGAAGAATATGATGCTTTCACATCCAGGCTGTTTAAACTGTTATCCATATTCAGGATGATCTTACTCGAAAATTCAATATTCAGTTTTACATGGCCCGATATTTTTGCAATGGATGCCTTAGAATATTTAATTGACAAAGAACCGCCAGGGATGTTACCCAGCTTGGCTTTTCCAAATTCAACTCCAATGCTTTTTACAGCCGCCAGGTTACCTGTTGTTAATGTTCCAAACTTGCTGCTGAGATCAACTTCTCCTTTGAAATCGGGAATGGTGGTTGTACCAAATTCGTTGCTGATGAACAAAGGATTTGATTCGGGCATATATACATTGTAATTGATGGTCATGCTTGAACTCCCCGATTTGCGTTTCATTTCCTCCTTAATCGTTGTTTTAAAAGAGATATCTTTCCCGCTTTGATTGTCGCTTACCTGGATGCGATCGAGGATATCCTGTGCTACGTTTTCTTTGTCGGAAGAAGCTTCGATCTCCACATCTACTTTGATCTCGTTCTTGTTCCAGGTATGTATTTCTACTGTTCCAAATGAATTCCGGATGTTCAATTTATCAGCACTGCTTACATTGTATGTTTTATTTACTGCCTTCTTTTTTACATAGGCATAGGTTCTTTTCTGATGATTGTCATTATCGTTTTCATTGTCGTCCTGCGCAAACAAAGCGGTGCTGTGCAACACGAATAACATGCATAGTGAAAGACTAAATAGTCTGCTTATTTTTTTCATGGTCCTCATTTTTTGATGATTTGATTTGTTGAATGATGTGTAACTGCTGGTTCAAAACATTCAGCTGCAGCTGCAGGTTTTGAATCATGGCTTCGATCAGCATCTCACGGTTAGGCGTAACGTCGATCTGGGTTTTAAGGCTATTGTATGTACTATCCAGCTGGAGGATATCCTTTGTGAATTTTCGGTAAAGTTCGGGTTGATCGGTTGAAAACTGTTTCAATTCCTGCTGTTTCATCACGATCAATTTGGCAAATTCATTCACCATGGCTGAACCCTGCACATCCGTTTGCTCAACAGGCCCCGACAGCTGCGGTTTTGGATTCATAGGCTTATTCATCGTGAAATAAATACCCAGCACCAATATTGTCAATATCGCAGCAGCCACGCCCCAGTACAATAGAGGCTTTCTTTTCAAGGGAATGCTTTTCGGGTTGCTCATATTCTTCTCAACCTGTTCCCAGATTCTTTTCCCCGGAATCTCATTGTCGAAATCCTCCCTGTTCTCCGCGATGAACCTCTCCAGCTTTTTGCTCATGATCCTTATTTTAATAATTGCAGTAATTTTTGTTTGGCCCTGATGTATTGTGTACGGGATGTAGAGCCTGAAACCTGGAGGATCTCGGCAATTTCTTCATGATCATATCCTTCCAGTAAATATAAACTCAACACGGCCCGGTAACCATCTGGCAGTTGCTGAATCGCCTGCTTCACTTTTTCAACCCGAAACTGAATGTCATGCTCATCTGGTTCAACAACATGAACTATTTCAGAATGGGTTGCCAATTCAATATCCACCCAGGTAACTTTTCTTTTTTTCAGTTGGTTAATGCTCCTGTTGATACAGATCTGTTTGATCCAACTGCCAAAACCCGAACGATACTCAAAGCTGTGAATGTTGCGGAACGCCTCTGAGAAACTTTCCTGTAATACATCCTCCGCCTCCGATGCATTATTAAGGATACGGAGACAGGTATTATACATGGCCTTTACATACCGCAGGTAGAGTTCCTTAAAGGCCATTGCCTCCCCGCGTTTGCAGCGGTCGACCAGTTCATCCCGTGTTGCCGTTACCGTACTTTCCAAATGCTGATTATTTAATAATGAGTGACAAGGCTTTTAAACCAATGTTGCATCTCCCCGAAAAAAACGCCGTATTTTCCATTTTTAAGGGAATCACCACCAATTCCGTCATTTTTAAGCCAAAAAATGCCCAATCACCGAATAAAACAAAAAATTATTGTCTGATTTAAGGTAATTATATTTGCGGTTCAGAAAGCGGTTCCGATGGCAGGAAAGCGGCACTATCTCAACATCAGCCCTTTACCAATCAATGTTTCCGCCGGTTTTGATCCTGGCTTTTTGCCAGGTGCAGACGAATAAAAATTAACGATAAAACAATTACAATGGCTGCTAAAACAGACAATTTTCAATCCCCTGATTATTTTAATGTAGATGAACTGCTGACCGAAGAACATAAACTCATCCGGGAAAGCGTTCGTAGTTATGTAAAAAAAGAAATTTCTCCCATTATAGAAGATTATGCGCAACGTGCAGAATTTCCCCAGCATATTGTAAAGCAATTGGGTGACCTGGGTTGCTTTGGACCTACCGTTCCGGAGCAATATGGCGGCGGCGGACTGGATTATATTTCCTATGGCCTTATGATGCAGGAACTGGAGCGTGGTGATAGTGGCGTACGGTCAACTGCATCGGTGCAGGGTAGCCTGGTGATGTTCCCCATTTATCAATATGGCAATGAAGATCAGCGCAACAAATATTTGCCAAAACTGGCCAGTGGCGAATGGCTTGGATGTTTTGGCTTAACCGAACCCAATCATGGAAGCGATCCTGCCGGCATGCTAACCAATTATAAAGATGCAGGTGATCATGTTATTTTAAATGGTGCTAAAATGTGGATCAGCAATGCACCTTTTTCACAGGTTGCTGTTGTTTGGGCAAAAGATGAAGCAGGTGATATCCGTGGATTGATCGTAGAAAGAGGCATGGAAGGATTTACCACACCTACTACACACGGTAAATGGAGCTTGCGGGCAAGCGCAACCGGTGAACTGGTTTTTGATAATGTAAAAGTTCCTAAAGAAAATATTTTACCCAATGTGAAAGGATTAAAAGGTCCGTTAGGTTGTTTGACCAAGGCCCGCTACGGCATTGCCTGGGGAGCCATCGGCGCAGCTATGGATTGCTATCACATCGCATTGGAATATAGTAAAGAGAGAATCCAATTTGGTAAACCCATTGCAGGATTTCAGCTTCAGCAGAAAAAACTTGCTGAAATGGTTACCGAGATCACCAAGGCACAATTGCTGAACTGGCGTTTAGGAACATTAATGAATGAAGGAAAAGTGACCCCGCAACAGGTGAGCATGGCCAAACGAAATGCCTGCGAAATTGCTACGAACATTTGCCGTGATGCACGCCAGATGCTGGGTGGCATGGGTATCACCGGCGAATACCCTGTGATGCGCCATATGATGAACCTTGAAAGTGTGATCACTTATGAAGGCACCCATGATATTCACCTGCTGATTACAGGTATGGATGTTACTGGCATCAATGCTTTTAAATAATCATCATAATCAAATAGCATGAAAACTAAATCCTGGTTACTCGCTGTCGTTACCGGTATTATCCTGCTTGCGGGCATACAATCCTGTAAAAAAGACATGGCTGAACCCATCGTTGAGCCCATTCCTTCCGGTCCATTTACGGTAACCCT
>JAKQKY010000322.1 GCA_029560415.1 Bacteroidota bacterium
GCTCCTAATGGTTGCAGGCAGATAATGATTGTAATTATCGCTAAAAGGCTTTTCATGTTTATTGTGCCGAGAAGTTAAAGTATAAGTTGATATGAAGTGCCCTTGAAGGATCCTTCTCATAATCGTAAAAAATATTCTTGCTGCCCATAGGGCCGGTGGTTTCATTGCCTTGCGTTTTACTGCCAATGCTGCTGATACCCTGCATAAAAGAAATATCTCCCGAAGGAAACAAGGTTTCATAATTATGCCATTGATCGGTTTTCCAGGCCGGGGTAAACAATCGGAGGAACATGCTTTCTGTTTCTGACACAACCGTAAAGCGATTATTCTTTGTAAAAAAGTACCCCCCGTAAAAATTAGAATGATATCCCTTAAACTCAGGGTACATCCATGGCGCCTCACCTGTTTCAGTGTTGTTATAAGTTTTGGTCCATACCCCAAACTGATTTCCTTTCATGCGGTTCTTCCAAACCCGGTAGGGTCCGTCGCCCATGTAGGTTACCGATTGTATTTCGCTTTCAGGAAAAGAAAAATTGATACCCGCAAAGTTGGTGAAATAAGCTGAAGGGAAATAATTCACTTCAAGTTTAACCCAACCTGATGGATAAACAATCCACTTCATGGTGTTATAACTTTCCTTCTGGTCGAAAGCAGATTCCAATACAAGATTGCTACCATCTTTGAATTGTTTAAAGGATTTGAAGTTGTTCAACCCTTCCTGCAATACAGGCCCACTATTGAATGGCAAAACGCCTTTTCCATTCTTCACCGAAACCAGTAATCCATTATGCTTATTCAAAACAAGCGTTATATCCTTTACTGACACAGTAATCAATGAATCTGTTTCACCCGAATTAACAGGCGAAGTTCCTTCTTTCTCTATCATTCTCGCGCCGGTAACTTTCGGGCTGCTGATGGGGAAGCTCCAGGTAAACAGTTCCTTTTTAAATCGATCCTTTACTGTGATATACAACACATCAAAATTTTTCCAATTGGCAGGCAACGGTAATTGCAAAACTCCTTTTGCACCAGGCTGAATATCGGGTGCTGTAGCTGTTCCATCCAATTCATCGGAAGTACGGATATCGAAACGTTTCAACTTCCAGCTAAAACTGCATTCGTTGATATTGGTGAAGTGATAGCGATTCTCGAGGTTGAATGTTCCATCAAAGCCTTCGGCTATTTCCCTGCGCTCAAAATACACCGGGCTCCACACTTCTTTGATGGTATAAAAACTGCCTTCCTTTTCATGGTGCGGACCAACAATCCCATCTGCTGCGCGGTGCTTATCGGTATCAAGTGAATCTTTCTTATCCTTTCGAACCACGGCATTATCCGCAAAGTCCCAGAGAAAACCACCTGCACTCAATGGGTTGTGCCACATTTTTTCCCAGTAATCTTCCAACCCTGCGCCATGACCGCCATCAAACTGACCATGGAGAAATTCGGTTGGCATCACAATCTCTTTGCCATTTTCGTAATTTCCGATTCCATAATTGTATTCGCGGTAATGCTGCGTTTCTATGCCCCCAAATAATTGCCATGGATGGACAACAGGGCGTTGCTGAATATCGAACTCAGAAAAATATTTATCCAGTTCCAGATTGTGCCCGCCTTCGTTGCCGTTGGCCCAAATGATGACGGAAGGATGGTTTACATCATGGTCAATCATTTCTTTCAAAAGCTTAATTCCGGTAGGTGTATCGTAGTTGCCGTGCCAACCTGCCAGTTCGTCCATTACAAACAAACCCAGCGAATCACAAACATTCAGAAAATGATCGTCGGGGGGATAATGACTCATCCGCACCGCATTCATGTTCATTTCCTTGATAAGTAATACATCTTCAATACTAATCTGCCTGCTGGTAGTTCTTCCTGTTTCGGGACGGAATGCATGACGATTCACCCCTTTTAATTTTACTTTTACACCATTTACATAAATACCATCACGTTGCTTTACTTCAACGGTACGGAAGCCAAATTTTTTAGTTACAATATGTACAGGTTTATTTGCTTTCCATGCTGTCAATACAGCCGTATAAACAACTGGCTTTTCAGGACTCCATAATTGGGGGTTTTCAAATTTCTCAACAACATGGTATGGTATCCAGGTATCACCCAATTCAGGGCTTTTGGCTTCTCCAAAAAGTGAACCATCGGAATTATAGATTTGAACTTTTGCACTATCAACATCCTTGTTGGCAGTAAAGCCTAAACTGAAGCTACCATTGGCTTCTGCGGCTATTTCAACAGTACCGATATGCGTTTCAGGCATTACCTCCAACCAAACCGGACGAAAAATTCCCCCAAATATCCAAAAGTCAGCCTGGCGTTCGGCTGCATTTACTGAAGCATTCTCAGAATGTTTGGCCACAGTTACTTCAAGCAGATTATCTTTACCATACTTTAACAGTTTGCTGATATCGTATTTAAAAGCGTAGAATGCACCCTGATGGACTTCTCCGGCTGATTTTCCATTTACTTTTACTGCTGCATCAGTAATTACCCCTTCAAACACAATATGGATGGCTTTCCCCTTCCAGTTTTCGGGAACATTAAACCGATGTTTGTACAAGCCCTTTTCCTTTCCCCTAACACTATCTTTCGCAAAACCATAATCATATTTGCCAAAACCCTGCAACTCCCAGCAGGAAGGTACTGCGATCTTCGTCCACTTGCCCGCATTCATCCCCCCGGTGCAAAAGAAATCCCATTGAACGGTTTGGTCGCTGCCCGTACCGGAGAGATAAAACTTTTCTGTATATTGAGAAAAAGAGGCAAATGGGAAAAATAGGAAGATTGAAAAAACAAGAGAAGTTGGCCATTTGACATACTTTTTAACCACATAGGCACATTGGGAACATAGGATTTCCATTTTTGTTCCTTTGTTTCTTTCTGTCTTTGTGGCAAAATTTACTGTCATAGTTTTCCGATAACTTTTTCCAGCTTCAATGATGACGCTACTTTCTTTCCATTCACCCACACACTTAAACCATTACCCTTTTTAAACTTAGTTCCATCTTTATCCCAAATGATCGTAACAATTTTTCCATGGTACAAAACATTATCCAGGCAAAACCAATTCCATTTACCCTCCGGTAACAGAGGATTCACTTCTATCACATTATCAGCTCTTGGCCGCAGACCCACAAGCCCGCTGATAATAAGATCATTAAAAGTTGAATGATTGTAGTAGCGGCTACGCTCTTCATCTCCCTTCAACCAGAAACCCGTTTTTTCATCGAGATATTCTCCAATATAAGGCCTTCCACGATAGTATTGCGACTCCACATAGGTATTCAGCAAACTGAAGTAATTACTATCAGCCACATAATCATGATTGTAATGGTTCAACAAATTAGCCATTCCAGTCAAAGTTTGTGCTGTAGCAAAAGGCCATACGGCGCCATCCCATTCGCATTTACAGCAACCATGTGTCCTGAAACCGGGATGACTCCGGTCAGCTGTTGTAATTCCAAAGGGCGCACAGAATGTTTTGGTTTCCATCAAACTTTTCCATGCCACATTGTATTTGTCATCGGGCATATTAAAATACCAGGGAATAAAACCAATCTCTTCCTTCACATTCGCCAGGGTATCGCCCTTTTCCTTTCTTACTTCAAAGAACTGATGTTGCGGATGCCAGAGCATGGTTTGTGTTAACTGTTTAATGGTATCGGCCTTGCGATTATAAACCTGCGCAGTTGCCTGATCACCGCCAAGTTGTAAGATGGATGCCAGGGCTTTTGCATTGCCGAACATGTAACCATTAATGGATGGACGGGGATTTCTTTCATTCCTTCCTCCACTGATGGTTTCCTCCATCGCATCGCGTACATCAAACTGCCAGTATAAACCATCCCCAGATTTTTTCTCAAACTCCCAGGCTGCATAGTCTTCCTTCAGGTCGGGAATCAAGTCCAATAAAAATGTCTTATCACCGTTTACCAGATAGCGGTTGTAAATGGCATCAATATTCCAACTGCTGTAAAAGCGCAATTTCCTTAGCGGCTTCCCATCATTGGCACGATACCAAACGTGGATATTGTCGTCCATATATTTTTTATCATGCAGCCATCTTGATTCATAAATATGATGACCCAGACCACTTGAAATCAGGTTATACTTATCAGCATAACTGCGTTGAATTAAAAATTCGGTAAATACGAACCCCTTCTCTGTCTTCTTAATATGCTTTCGCAATGTCCACCAACGGTAATAAAATATTTCCTCGAAATTCTGTTGCGGACAGGTAAACAGGGGAATATTAGCTTTCATCCAATCGGAGGACTGCGCATTAGGAATTGCCTGCACAATATTTTCATCTTCCATTGTGTTGAAATACTCGACATAATGTTTGAAATCATCGAATTTCAGTACAGCAGGCTTTTGTGAAAAAGCAAAAGATAAATTCAGCGCGTATAGCAATCCTGTCAGAATGGTATGTAATAAAAATCTTTTCATCATTCTACACGGGTTGCTTTAAAGTTATACAAAAAGTAAACCGCCTCCTTTTCCCACTTCCCGGTATCCGGCAAATCAGTTGCATTATCCGCAGGCGTATCAATTGTTGGATAAAATCGCCTTTCGCCTGTGCGGAACACTACCCTTTCCACATTGGCCAACGGCGCATAAAACAAGGTAACGCTCCCATTCTGCGGCTTGCCATTCACAAACACTTTGTACATGCGTTGTGTACAATCGAGATCCATTTTAATCCGTAGCCTTTCATTAGGCTGATAGGCTGACAATCGCTTGTATCGGGCACCCGTTTTGGCTTTCAGCAGGCTGTCTGCATCCATCTGAATGCGGAGCCCAACATTCCCCTTACCATCCTGAACCTCAATCTGCAGCGTTCCAAAATTGTTTTGCGCAGCGCTCACATCAAATTCAATAACAGCCTTCTTTGAAGCTGGAATAATTCGTTCTGCTTTTGCAAAATCAAAAGGATCGCTGTCGCGAAGCACGAGGGCATTCGCTCCTTCAGGTGTTTTGCCCATAGCTACCCCTGCATGCACCGGGCTGAAAATATTCCAGTATTTCAAGGCAGTTTCAGCAGGCAAATTTTTGAAATCTTCTTCGATGTTGCCGGAAACCGAATCTATGACCGGAACCGGAACAGAGGCAACCCAAATATCTTCCTTGTTCATGCTGTACGTTACCCACAAATTGCCATCAGCGGGCTTTCCATTACCTTCAAGTATGCCCCTTACGTACTGAGGTCCGTAAGATTTGTAATTACCGCCATATCGCATTGGCGAAATCTCCCCATTTACCAGCAGCAGGTTGTGGTATTTTAATCCATCATGGCTGACTGACAATGCCAATGGCCAGCGAAACTCTGAAGGATTGTACACGGTTGCATACTTCCCATCCGATGTTTTCTGCCCCCAGATTTTTGCATTGCTATTTACAAACCCAGGTGCACGCATTGGGTTGTACTTCCAGGTTTTTCCGCCATCCGCCGTAACACTTGTAAGTGCATGTTTCCACAAACCAACCACTTTGCCATCCGGCAGGGTATAGTAATTAAAAGCCTTATACTCTTTCTGCAGTGAAATCAGCGGATCATTCCTGTCTGCTTCTTCATTCCACTGCTGCAGCATCAACGGTTTTGAAAGCAGTTCATCACAGGCCTTTACAAATTCCTTATCACTGCTGCTTTTATAAAACGGATGACTTGTATTCTTATCGTTGAACAAATGATTGAACCGGATAAAATGAACCGGCCCCAATTTGCCATCTTTATAAATTTCACGAACTACACGACCAATTCCATTTCCATCGTTGGGGTCATCCCTGGCATCCATAGCAATACCGTAATAGGCAAGGGTAAGCAACCTGCCATTTGAGGCTACATAAAAACCCATCCGTTGGTGCATTACTGCAAAAAGATTATTTGCCACGCCAAGGTAATCGGGCTTTTTGAAACCATCAGGCACTTTGTAAGTTGCGAAAATAACCTGCGGTTTTGACCAGTTATACCCATCCTTTGAAGTGACCAACAATGTTTGACCGGGAGGAACATGTTCACCAACAGGGTTAGCAAGGTACTGAAGATAAAAAGTATTGTTCCAGTAAGCCAACATCGGGGCATGATTATAGGTCCATCCAAAGCCGTCGCTTTCAGAAGCATGCTCACGGCTTGCACGCATCACCTGGATATTGTGCACGCCAACGGCAGGGCGCAATTGGCCATGATGGTAATCAACATTGGAAAGCGTGGTACCGGTATACCGGATAGTATCCTGTGCCTGCACCAAATTACTCAACACCATTACTATCCCTATTCCTGCTATTTTTAAATAACTCATCATTTTATTTTCTTTAAATCCCTATTGGTAACAGGAACAATGGTTCCATGCTTATGGCCCTCCGGAACATTTATACTTTTTGAAAAATCACTAAAATGTATAAAGTCATTTGTAGAAGCGGCGCCATACGTTTTATTCCGATAGGCATCATAATAAATCAACCAGCGGTCTTTCAACCTGATAACTGCCGGGCCTTCAGTAAGCACATCCGTAAATGGTTCCGTTACATTTTTGAAAGGCCCCATTGGGCTATCCGAAAAAGCTACCCTTAAATTCCGGTTTGGCCTTGTGTTATCCTTCAGTACCAAAACATAATCCTTTAATGCTCTTTTTACAATTACCGCATCAATAATGCTGAACCCCGGATCACAAAACAACTGAGTTGGTGAAAACTCCTTAAAATCCTTTGTGGTAGTTGCATACATACGATGATTGTTGCTATCCTCCTCAATACCTTTATCGAACCTACCAGGAATACAGGAAGCCCAAATGATGATGAACCTTGCACTGTCATCATCATAAAAAAGCTCAGGCGCCCACACGTTCACTGTTGTTGGTTCATGCTGCATCACCGGAATGAACTGTTGAGGACTCCAGTTTATCAGGTCATTGCTATGTGCATAACCAAAGCCCTTATCGCCCCGCCAACTGCTTGTCCATACCAGGTGAAATGTACCATCAGGTCCTTTCACCATAGAGGGGTCGCGCATCACTTTCTGTTCGCCAGCTTCAGGTTTAATAAAAATTTTGCCGGCATCCTTCCAGGATGTGCCATTGGTACTGTACAACAATCGCATTCCGTCGGTAGCAGGTTCATTAAAACCAGTGAATAACCAGGCCTTTCCTGAACAGGAGGAAAGCCCCGCAATCAACGATATGATGAAAAATTTCTTCACCTTTTACTTTTCTAAAATCAACACCCAATCATTACCATTCTCTTTTTCACCAGGTGGATCAAACTCCCTGATTCCCCTTTCCCTTTTGAATG
>JAKQKY010000352.1 GCA_029560415.1 Bacteroidota bacterium
GCCTATTGTAAAGGGCGCCTGGTTGTGAGCGGGATTGGCAAAAGTGCCATCATTGCCCAAAAGATCGTGGCCACATTGAATAGTACCGGAACGGCGGCCATGTTCATGCATGCTGCCGATGCCATTCATGGTGATTTAGGCATGATCCGCGAAGATGACATCGTGATGCTGATAAGTAAAAGCGGCGACAGTCCCGAGATCAAAGTATTGGTCCCCCTGCTCAGGAATTTTGGCAATACCCTCATTGGTATGGCGGGAAACATCAAATCGTACCTGGCCACCAACTGCGACATTCTCTTAAACACAACCGTTTTACAGGAAGCCTGTCCTAATAACCTGGCTCCTACTACAAGTACCACGGCGCAATTGGTGATGGGCGACGCCCTGGCCGTATGCCTGATGGAAATGAAAGGATTCAACAGCGATGATTTTGCGAAATTTCACCCTGGAGGCACGCTGGGCAAGAAATTATATTTACGGGTATCCGATCTTATTCTTCAAAATCCTAAACCGTCTGTTCAACCAACGACACCGGTGAAGCAGGTGATCATGGAAATCACCCGCAACAGGCTCGGGGCAGCGGCGGTATTGGATGAAGCGGGTAAAATAACAGGGATCGTTACTGACGGTGACCTGAGGAGAATGCTGGAAAGATCGGAATCGATAGATGTGTTGTCTGCAAAAGACATCATGAGCAGCGCTCCCAAATCAATAACATCAGATGCGTTGGCAGTAGAAGCGCTCGAACTCATGCGAAGCAAAAACATCAGCCAGTTACTGGTAACAGAGCATGAAAAATATGCAGGTATCGTACACCTGCACGATCTTATAAGGGAAGGAATCATATAAACCACTTCAGCGCAATTATGAACAAGAATCATTATGTAGCAATCATGGCCGGGGGAATCGGCAGCAGGTTTTGGCCGATGAGCAGAACAGATTACCCGAAACAATTCCTTGATATCCTGAATACAGGTAAAACCCTCATACAGTCTACATTTGACAGGTTTGCCCAATTCATTCCCGTTGAAAATATTTATGTGGTAACGGCCGATAGTTATAAAAGCATTGTACAAACGCAATTGCCCGAAATACCTGAAGCCAATATACTTTGCGAGCCTTCCCGTAAGAACACTGCACCTTGTATTGCCTATATCTCTTACAAGCTTTTGCAAAAAAATCCCAATGCAAATTTGATTTGCGCACCGGCCGATCACCTTATCACCGACCAGGAGTCGTTTATGAAAATCTGCCAGGACGCACTGCATTTTACGTCTCATATAAAAGCGTTGCTTACCCTGGGTATCAAACCCACCAATCCCAATACCGGTTACGGGTACATTCAATATGAGCCTTATGCAGTAAGTGAAAATATCTTCAAGGTTAAAACCTTTACCGAAAAGCCCGATAAAGAACTAGCCAAAACCTTCATAGCCAGTGGCGATTTTTTATGGAACGCTGGCATCTTCGTTTGGGAAGTAAAAAACATTGTAAAAGCCTTTGAGAAACTGCTTCCGGAAATGCACGAAGTTTTTGATGCAGAAAAAGCAAGTTTCAATACAGACAAGGAAGATGAGGCCATTGAAAGAATATATCCCCAATGTGTAAATATTTCCATTGATTATGGTGTGATGGAAAAGGCTGATAATGTTTATGTGATGCCTTCTTCTTTTGGCTGGAGTGACCTCGGTACCTGGGCCAGTGCATATGAAACACTCGACAAAGATTACCTCGACAATGCCGTTGCCGGCGACCAGGTAATGATCATCGACTCCACAAAAAACATGGTGCATGCCGACAATAAAAAATTGATCGTATTGCAGGGTATGGAAGATTTCGTGATCGTAGATACAAAGGATGTGCTGTTGATCTGTAAAAAAGAGAAAGAGCAGGAGATCAAGGAATATGTGGCCGAGATCAAGCGAAACAAGGGCGATAAATATCTATAGTAAGCTTACCGGAGGGTTTTTATCACAATAATCCCAACATCATCACGTTATTGATTCAAGAGGCAGCCTGGTGATCACCGGGTGGCAGCCTTTATTTATCAAACCGCAACCATTCCTGTGATGAAGAAAACCATTTTGATTGCATTGGCAATATTACTGGCGGCGCCCAATTTCATCAACATGGACATCAATGGCATCAGCGAATACGATCACAAAGAACGATACAATCCTGCACTATCTTCCATCAACAGCATCGACAAACTCGAGCAATATGTTGATAGATGTGCTGAACTGAAAAAAATCCCTCCTCATTCCGACGAATATACAGCCCTGCTGGCTTATGTTATATCATGCAGATTTTATCACGGCTTTTCGCACTGGAAACTCAGTGAGAACTGGATTGCTGCAATCGGGCAGAAAATAACAGGCATGGGGCTCGCCTGTAAAGTGAAGCCAAATGATATCATGAAGCATCCCTATGCCGCCTGTTCACAACAGGCTCTTGTGATGATGGACATTTTGCGCAGGAAACAAATAGACTACCGCAAAGCCGGCTTCCCTCATCATTATGCACTGGAAGTAAAACACAACGGCCATTGGTATTTCTTCGATCCCAACATGGAGCCTACCATTACCCTTGCCCAGCGCATGCATGAAAGCTGGAAAGGAGAGAACGACAACCTGAAAAAATATTATGACCCATCCATCCATCCCATGCTTTCCTACCAGTTTGGCAATAAGCAACGGGTAGATCTTGGACCAGTCAACGAAATTCCTGCCAAGAATGCAACCCTTTTCCAGGGAGCAACTTCCCTCCTCTCGAAAACCTTGTTTTGCATTCCCCTGTTCCTGTTATTGTGGAATGCTGCAAGGAGGAAATCGATGTATGCCGTGAAACCAACCAATAACCGCTATACCCCGCAAAATCTTACCCCGTCGTTTTACGCTTAAATACTATTTTTGAACGGGCATAAAACAACCCGTTACATTTCTTGATCACATCCATACAAAGCAAACTGCCCGCGGCAGGCACTACCATTTTTACCGTAATGAGCGCCCTGGCGGTTAAGCACAATGCCATCAACCTGGGCCAGGGTTTTCCCGACTTCCCGATGAATGAAGAATTGGTTTCGCTGGTAACCGAAGCCATGAAGAACGGGCATAATCAATACGTGCATATGTGCGGATTACCTTTATTACGGGAACGATTAGCCGAAAAAGTAGAAGGGTTGTATGGTCAGCAAATAAATCCCGATACAGACATCACCATCACACCGGGCGGAACCTATGCCATCTACACAGCACTTACCACTATATTACAGCCAGGCGACGAGGTGATCCTGTTTGAACCGGCCTACGACAGTTATGTGCCAAACATTGAGATCAATGGAGCCATTGCTGTTCC
>JAKQKY010000064.1 GCA_029560415.1 Bacteroidota bacterium
CCTTTTTTCATGCCCAACAGCTCTTAAAATGATTGTATCGTTAAAATTCATTAACATATAGTGTGCAATATCAATGAATTATAGCTTTTACCTGAGAATAATTAATTATGGCATCATTTTCCTATTACACTGTATGAACTAAAACCTGAACATATGAAAAAGATCTTAAGCATGGCATTGTTGGTTACAGCATTTACTGCCTGCTCAAATAAGAAAGAAGCAAACCCTACTCAAATGTTGGTACCTATTGATTCTTTTAATGCATATAAAAACAGCCAGGCTGCTGACACGGCTAAAATGGTACCGTTACAGGCGGTACCGGCAAAAGCCGCTGCAGGAGGTACTGCAACCAGCAAACCCGCTAAATCATCCGGCACATCGGGTGGCGGAACCCAGTCATCAGGTTCTACCAGTTCCAATACTGGTAGTGGCACCAGTGCCCCTACCAGTACCAAGAAGAAAGGATGGAGTAAAGCAGCACAGGGTGCAACCATTGGCGGTGTGGGTGGTGCTATTGGTGGTGCCATCATTGGCAAAAACGCTAAAGGAGCTGCCGTTGGTGCTGTTATAGGGGCAACAGGTGGTTATATCATCGGCAGGAAGAAAGATAAAAAAGATGGCAGGGTGCAGTAATGTTATTCCCTGAATAAAAAATCTAATCAGCAATCAACGATATTTGTACAATCTCCCCGGAGATTGTTTTTTATTTATTAAAACTCAAAATTATGTCTGATTGTCAATTCAACATTCCATTTACCGGTACCGCAGAATCTGTCATGGATAAAGCCAGGTCGGCTGTAGAAGGCCAGGGTGGTCGCTTTGAGGGCACTACACAAGCCGGGACTTTTGAAGTAAGTGTATTCGGTAATAGCCTGGCGGGTTCTTATACAACCAGTGGCCAAAACATGGAGATCATCATCCATAGCAAGCCGTTTATTATACCCTGCAGTGCCATTGAATCATTCCTTACCAAGCAGATCAGTTAAGGATTTAATAGAGCTCCCGTTATTACATTTTTTAGACTTTATTAAACAAAAAAAGACCCCGGAATTCCGGGGTCTTTTGTATTAAAAGGTTTATGATTAGAAATTCCTAACAGTCATTTCTACTCTCCTGTTCTTAGCACGTCCTGCAGCTGTTTTGTTGGTAGCAACTGCTTTATCCGGTCCGTATCCTGTTGCAGTCATCCTGCTTTCAGGTACACCTTTGCTGGCAAGATAAGCTTTTACTGAACCTGCACGGCCATCAGACAAAGTCATGTTTTTCTCGCGTTTGCCGGTAGTATCTGTATGACCATCAATGTTGATCATCAGAGACTCGTCAGCTTTCAGCAAAGTAGCAACTTCATCAAGAGATTTGAATGATTTAGGTAACAATTTAGTGCTACCAGTTGCAAAGAAGATATTCTTAGCAGCGAAGTTGATTTTATCAACCACTTCTTTAGCGATCACTGGGCAACCTTGATTGCTTGCTGGACCAGGACGGCTTGGGCATTTATCTTCTTCGTCGTTTACGCCATCATTGTCTGTATCAGGAATTGGGCAACCTTGGTAGCGGGCAAGACCTTTAACAGTTGGGCATTTATCTTCTTCATCGTTGATGCCATCTCCGTCTGTATCAGGAATTGGACAACCTTGATATTTAGCGATACCAGCAACATCCGGGCATTTATCATCTCCATCAGCAATACCGTCGCCATCTTTATCAGGACAACCTTGTAAAGCAGCTAAACCTGGAGTGTCAGGACATTTATCATCAGCATCCATAACGCCATCGCCATCACGATCCAATACAACTGGTGGTGGTGGAGGAGGAACAACTTTTGGAGCTTTTTGTCCAATGCGCTGAGCAATACCCAGTGAATAGAACAAATTATCTTTTTGAACATCTTTGGTCAAAGTAAAACGATATTGAGCCTGGAGCAACATGTAGGCCTGGTCGTTGAAATTAGCCTGGATACCTACGCCGGCTGGAGCATAAGCGCCAAATTTACCAGTGTAGTATCCACCACCGATACCGGCAGTAATAAACATATTGAATAAATTCTCATCTTTAAATGCTTTGATATTCAAAGTTGGTTCCAGTTCAACACCAAATTCAGATTTGATGGTTGGGGTATTCCTGTCGCCTGATTCGTAATCATGCATCATTACATTCGTCTTAGCAGAAAAATCAATGTGAGATGTCAATGCTTTCCACCATGACAAGCCAAATCCGAAATCCTGTTCTTTAAATCCTGCCAGTGTTTTAGGGCCACTGTTATCTTTCCAGGTCTGCGGTGTTCTGGTATCCATTGAATTAATGTGAATTCCAAATAAACTCCTTTTTGGGGCAGATGTTTTCGTCTGCGCTGATGCACCAACGGCCAATGCCAGAAAGGATAGGGCAAACACAAGTTTTTGTTTCATAAATGCTAAATTTTAATTTAAAAAGTTATCTCTTAGGTAGACAGAGAATATTTAATGTGTGTTTTTGAAAAAGCAAATGTACTATCTAAAAACATACCAATCAAGGTATTTTTAACAATATTATAATTTTATTTTATTGTTACCATGATTTTTTGTCGTAAAATAGTGCAGTTACAAGGACACCATATTTGTATAAATAGCTGCAAGCCAAATAAAAGAATAATGCTTTATATTTGCCACCCAAATTCCAGTATGGCTGGAAAACGGTCCGGTAGCTCAGTTGGATAGAGCATCAGCCTTCTAAGCTGAGGGTCATTGGTTCGAATCCAATCCGGATCACAAAGCGGGTATTTAGTATCCGCTCTTTTTTTTAACGGGTGCCAGGCGGCAGTTGCTGCTTAAGACAACCTTTCAACCCAAATTATGGATGTTCATATTCATCCCCGTTGGAAAGAAGTACTGAAGGACGAATTCAGCAAACCTTATTTTCAACAGCTGGTTACTTTCCTGAAAACGGAAAAAGCAGTGGGTAAAACCATTTACCCACCCGGTAAGCTTATTTTCAATGCATTTGAACAAACGGGGTTCGATGAAGTAAAAGTGGTCATTTTAGGCCAGGATCCTTATCATGGTCCCGGCCAGGCCCATGGGCTCAGCTTTTCGGTCCAGGATGGCATCAAGCCACCCCCTTCCCTCGTGAATATTTTCAAAGAAGTACAGCAGGACATTGGGATCGAAATGCCAGCCCACTATGGAAACCTTACCAAATGGGCCAAACAGGGTGTTTTATTACTTAACGCAGCACTTACTGTTCGGGCTGGTGAACCATTCAGTCATGCAAAATTCGGTTGGGCCGAATTTACCGATAAGGTCATTGAAACCCTATCTGATCAAAAAAAGGACATTATTTTCTTATTATGGGGAAAATTTGCCCAGGAGAAGCAAGTGCTGGTAGATGAAACCAAACACATCGTTTTTAAAGCAGCCCACCCCTCACCTTTTTCTGCGGATAAAGGTTTTTTTGGATGCAGGCATTTCTCTAAGACAAACCAGGTATTGATGGAGAAAGGGCTTCAGCCGATCGACTGGAAACTTGAATTACCTTCAACATGACATTTATTAAAAACATATTTGCGAGGTGCTGGGCTGCCTGGGGACTGATCAGTTTTGCTGCCACATTCCTGCTCATCTTCATTCCTTCAATGATTTCATACCTGATCCCCGGAAACCGCGGGCAACAGTACTTTATCACTGTATCCAGGATCTGGATGCGCATCTGGCTACTACTGATCGGTTGTCCGGTTAAAGTACGTGGAAGGGCCCTTTTTCGTAAAGGCGCTAATTATGTAGTGGTATTCAACCACAATGCTTTACTCGATGTGCCCTTATCTGCACCTTTTGTTCCTGGCGCCAATAAAACCATTGCCAAAGCCTCCTTTGCAAAAGTGCCGCTATTCGGATGGTTCTATTCAAAAGGATCTGTACTGGTTGATCGTAAAAGTGAACAGAGCCGGATAAAAAGCCTTGATGCCATGAAAAAAGTATTGCTAACGGGCATGCATATGTGCATTTATCCGGAAGGTACCCGCAACAGATCAAAAGAACCATTGAAACCCTTCTACGACGGCGCTTTCAAACTTGCCATTGAATCCGGGAAAGAGATCATGCCATGTATTTTGCTTGGCACCAGGAAGGCCATGCCGATCAATAAATCTTTCTACCTGCTACCTACCCGTCTTGAAATGCATTTCCTGCCGCCCGTTTCATCTGAACATATTGCAGTAAAAGCCCTGAATCAAAAAGTATTTGAGCAGATGAAGGATTTTTATGTTTTGCATGAAAAGTAAAACGATCCTATTGATCATAGAACGACCTGGTACGGTTCACTTTCAGATCACGCAACAAAGCAGATTTTGGACTGATGCTGATGGTGAAAAATTTAAAGTTACCTACAGGAGCAATGTTGATAGCCATCTGCCAGCAATGCATATCACGCGACAGGTACATACTTAACACGCCGATCTTCTTTTCTGTAATATTGAATGAACCGGTTACGCCGATCTTCCATTTGGGTGTGAGATTGGCCGAACTGTTCCAGTTAACATCCTGGAACAGGCTGGTTGAAAAACTACCGGGGTTTGATGATGATGGAATCCTGGAAAAACGAAGCGAATAAGAAAAATCTATACTCCAGGGAATAGAAAAATCGGCGAATTCACCGGGATTATTACTGATGTATGCAGCTTCCTGCTGGTACTCATCCAGCGGGTACCCGTTGGCGTTAATGGACGGATCGTTGTTAAGCACTGATTGGTTATTGGGCTTCTTGGTTTGGTCGCCGCCCTGGAATGAGCTTTGCAATGAAATGCCCCCGTTGGTGAGTGTTCCAAGGGTAGCGGCTTTTTTGGTCCAGATGAGTTTATCAATCCTCCTACCCTGTTCATTGGTAATGTAAGGATCAAAAGTTGCATTGGCCGTGATGTTTATTTTTTCAAACAGGCTGCTCCTGGCATTGAGGCTGATCACATCCAAACGGAAAGAATCCCTGAGAAAATTATATCGGCTGGTAATGCTCAATCCATCGAGCAATGTTACTTTTTTTACCGCTCCTTCTGAAGTGTCTTTTCGGTTACGCACTTTCATCTGTATGTTATTATCAAAGCCAAAACTTATTCCACCGAATTTTCCCTGGGAAAATGAACCGAATATCGACCTGTCGTAAACCGAATAAGTCGCTTTGTTTCCAAATGTATCAATAACGGTTTCGTAAAAATTCTGTTTGTTGAAATCGGGTTTGTACGAAATAGACAGGTTTGGCCTGATCTCATGCCTGATGGCCTGCACTTTACTTTTTTTACCAAATGTAAATGATCCAAATATCCTTGTAGAAAGACCGACTCCGAAACTCATGTCACGGGCGGTATAAAATCCTTTGTTGATGCTGGTGTCAATTTTCCGGGTTGTGCTATTCCAGCGCCGGATGAATTTTTCCTGGTACCATTTTTCCTGGTAACTAACGGAAGGCGCTACCTGCAGTGGTCCAAGGGATGGCAACGACAGACTGATGGGCACACTGTGTGTTGCACCCCATTGCAGGTTATCGGTGATCTGCCGGGTGATGTTGCCCGCTGTATCATAAAAAGAGGTAAGGCTGCGGGCATTGCTGTTCAATCCAACCCCGATGTTTTCATACCAGTATATTTTACCCACCGCTTCTTTACGCCTGAAGGGATATTGGGTATTCATGTTAAAGGATACATCAGGGAAATTGATGTTGATCAGGCGCTGCAGGGTGTTCTGATTGTGATTGGCACTGACAGAAATATTATATGGCTTGTCTTTCCAAACCTTTGCATAAGTTATAGAAGAACTGAGCTGGTTGGTAAAATTCCGGGTTGGGTTATTGGGTACGAGTGAATTGAATTTACTGCTTCCTGCATTTACATTGGCACTGAAAGACACACCTGGCCTGGCCTTCGTATCGGCACTATGCGACCAAAGAATATTGAATGTTTTGGTGGTGCTGAAATCGGGATCACCTTTGAATCCATTTTTAAATTTCTGCATATCGAGGGAAAAATTTCCCTGGTACCTGTACTTTCTGAAATACCTTGGATTGATCTTGGCCGTCCATCCACCATAAGAGTATAATGTACCCAACGCTACCACATCCCAGTTATCGCTTAGTATTTTATAATATCCTAATCCTTCCAGGGCAAGTCCTAGTTGCTGGTTCGAAGTAAAAGAAGGCGCTATAAGCCCTGAATGTCTTCCCTGGCTCAACGGGTAAATACCAAAGGGCAATACAATTGGTAACGGAACGCCTTCGATCTCGGGATGAACCGGACCCGTAAAGGCCATTTTTTTATTTATGAATTTTATCTTTTTGCTCACAAAAGCAAAGTGAGGCGTATCGAGGTTGCAGGTAGTGAACCTGCCATTGAGTGCATAAAAAATATCCTGGTTAATCTTCTTGATCTTTTCTCCATAAACAAACATCTCTCCCTGTTGCGTGTAGGTGCCCTTGGTGATACCCTTGCCATTTTTCATGTTGAATACGATGGTATCACTGATCGATTTAAAATCGGCCTGGTTGAATGTTGGATAAGCGATCACTTTACCCAGGCTGTCCTTTTTTAGTACGGCTTTAACCAGGTTTGTTTTTTGATCAAATTCAATTTGGGGAGCCGTGAGTTCATTATCACTGTATTTCACCGTGGATACTGTGCCATAGAGGATCAGTTTTTTTGAAGGCACATCAAAGATCATGGAGTCATCGGCATGATAGGTTACGGGTGCATCCAGGGAATCTTTTGATGATTTAAAAGAGATGGTATCGGTAACCATCACGATGCTTGTATCGGCATTTGGCTTACTGCCCAGGCTATCTTTTTTAGAAATGGGAATGGTATCCAGGATGTTAACAGAATCCGTTGCAAGTTGCATTTTTACCGGAGTTTTTTTTACTTCCGGAATGGTATCGGCCGTTAAATGAATGTGAAACTGAAAAGATCGTGTACCAAGGGCGGTATTATAAAACGTTAATAAAATCAACAGTGATGCAGATAGCCAAGCTAATATATTTTTTGCCTTACCTTTGTAGAGATGGTTCATAAGCACTGATTGGCAAAAATAACCATTATAACACAATGTATTTGTGAATAATAACATAAATGCAAAACCCCCGATAAATCTCATTAACTATGCTGAAGCATACCTTTTATTCGGTTTTTATTTTACTGTCGATCTGTACCGGTTTACCATATATTACATCAGCACAAACTCCTAAAAGGCTTAAAACGATCATCGTTGATGCCGGGCACGGAGGTACAGACAACGGCGCCGTTGGTCAGTATGAGAATTCACTCCGTTCAAAAGAAAAAGATGTGACCCTGGCTATTTCAAAGAAGCTTGTGGCCGAACTTAAAAAGCAATTACCCGAAGTGAATACGATCGCTACAAGAACTTCGGATGTTTACCAGGATCCACGTGAAAAAGCCAATATCGCCAATGAAAATAAAGGTGACTTGTTTTTATGTATCCATGCAGATTCGGGACCGCTGAAAACCGGCAGGAGGCAAATTGGCACGCGAACGGTTACACGCTATCATGTTTCTTATAAAGGGAAGGGGAAAAAGCGCAAGAAAATTTCAAAGCCTTACGAAGTAGTGGAACCGGTTTATGAGCATTTTAAAATGCCACTTACCCGCAACGGAACCAGTGTGTGGATTTTCGCCGCTCATAAAACCAGTGAGAAGCTCAAAGCCATTATGAAAGAAGAAGGTGAATTTGAAATTGAAGCAGGCTCTGATTCAACTTATAGCAGTTTTGATTTTAATACACCTGAAGGTAAAGCCATCGCACAGGTTTATGCAAAACGTTACCAGGAAAAAAGTGACCGCATTGCCACGCTCTTAAATGAGGAAGTAGATAAAACAGGCCGTCCTGCATTGGGCATCAACCAGCGCCAGAAAGGAATCTGGGTTTTGCAGGCCACAAACATGCCTGCCATCCTTATAGAAACCGGTTTCATAAACAACCCGGAAGATGAGCGGTATCTCAATAGCGACAAGGGCCAGCAGGAATTGGCAGAAGCCATTACCCAGGCAGTAATCCGGTATAAAGCACAGCTGGAAACACCTCATACTACCGGAAATTAATCAGCAATACCAGGCAGATCGTTTTATTTGATGACCGTTATGTGTTATTAATCAACGGGACTTCTGTATTTTTATATAACTCCGGTAGGTACCCGGCTAAATTGCCAGGTCAGCATTATCCCATTTATGGCATGAAGTTGGCAACTATACGATTTAACATGAAAATATATTTACCAGGTGAAAATATCAAATGAAACTAAAGTTGGCGCAGTAGCCATCGTAGCCATCACTTTCTTAGTATTGGGTTTTAATTTTCTGAAGGGCAAAACTTTTTTCAGCAGCAGCACAACGCTATATGCCAAATACAGCAATGTACAGGGCCTTGCATCCTCCAACCCGATCGTGATCAACGGGCTGCAGGTAGGTACGGTGTATAAGATCAGCACGGATAAGGATATGCGCCAGATATTGGTGAACATGAACATTACAAAAGACATCAATATACCAATCAACTCGATCGCTATGATTAAGCAGAATCCGATCGGGGGAACAAGCATAGAAATAAAACTGGGTGATGACCTGAAAAATCTTAAGAACAATGATACCATGTATACTGAAGCCAATGCAGGTATTTTTAATGAGATATTAAAGAAGGTAGATCCGGTATTGTATGAAGTGAAAAAAGCAGTATCATCATTGGATACTTTATTGGGCAATGTAAACAGCGTGATAGATCCGAGGGCAAAGAACAATATTGGCGCCACCCTGGAGAACCTGAATAAAGTAACCGCATCCATGATCGTATCAACAGCAGCCCTGGAACAGTTGCTGAATGCCCAGTCTGGAGCCCTGGCCAAAACATTGAACAATGTAAGTTCCATTACAGGCAACCTGGCTTCAAATAATGAAAAGATAAACAGCGTAGTAACCAACCTGGATAAAACAACTACCAAACTGGCACAGCTTGATCTACAAAAAACGCTTTCTTCCCTTGATTCCACGATAAACAACCTGAAATCGCTGACCGGGAAATTCAACAGCAATGATGGCACACTTGGGCTTTTATTCAATGATCCATCGTTGTATAAGAACCTGGCTTCTACTTCCAATAAGCTGAACCTGCTCCTCGATGACATAAGGGTTAACCCCAAGCGTTATGTGTCTGTTTCTATTTTCGGTAAAAAGCAAAACAATCAACCATTGATGGTTCCTCTTCCGGATACCATTAGTTCGCCATATATTATTAAAAAAGCGGACTAACCCGCCAAAGTTTATGATTGCTTTATCAATAAATGATGCAAATTGCAGCATCATTTGAATCAACATAAGCATTGCCAGTTATTTACAAAATATCTTTTATTGCATTCTTCTTTTTCTCCATGGGTGAAAGCTATGGGCAGCAGCAGGTGTTGCTTCAACAGGATACCAGTAAGGTTATACAGATCATTTTTGCCAGGAGTCTCCGGCAGATCACGGTAGATTCAGGAACAGTACTCCAGACCCTTGCCGGCGACGCACGCGTTAAACAAGGTAATACGATATTGAGTGGCGATAGTATCGTTCTAAACCCACAGACAGGCGTAGCCGAAGTTTTTGGAAATGTGCATGTAAACGACGCCGATAGTGTACATACTTATGCTCAATACCTGAAGTATGTGGGCAATGACCGCATCGCTTACCTGAAACGAAGCGTAAAGCTAACCGACGGCAAAGCCGTACTCACAACCGAAGACCTGGAATACAACCTTGCCACCGGCATTGCTACGTATAAGGATGGAGGAAGGGTTGTAAACGGTAAAACAGTTTTAACGAGCCGCGATGCAACCTATTATTCAGATACAAAAGATGTTTTTTTTAAAAGGGATGTACACCTCGTAGATCCGAAGTATGATATGCGTGCCGACAGCCTGCGTTATAATACCGAATTCAAAGAAGCATATTTTATTTCACAGACACATATTATCAGCAAGGATGGTATCATCGATACGCGTTCGGGTACCTATAACCTCGAAACAGGCGAAGCGGTATTTTTAGACCGTACGGTGTTCAGGGACAGTACCCATTTTATGAGTGGCGAGAAAGTAGCATTTGATGAAAAATCGGGGATCATACAAATTGAGCGCAACGGTAAATTTGTAGATAGCGTTAATAATGTTATTGTACTTGGAGATCAGCTCCTGATCAACCGGAAGGAAAATTCTTTCCTTGCAACACGTAAACCGGTGATGATCTTTTACCGCGATAACGACAGTACTTACGTTGCCGCAGACACGCTTTTTTCAGGGCTGCGGAAATACGATGCAGCTGAGACCAGCATTACGGGAAAAACTGATAGCCTCATTACTGATTCTACCGGTAAATTCCTGTCTAAAACAGACAGCAGCCGCACAGGCATTGCCGACAGTTTGAATTCGATAATTAAACCTGCAGATTCCCTGGTTGTAAATACGGTAACGGATACCCTGAAAAACACCACTGCGATCAACATCAACAATACGCCAAAAGACAGCATCCGTTATTTCCTCGGGTTTCACCATGTAAGGATCTTTAATGATTCCCTGCAGGCAGTAAGCGACAGTATGCATTATTCAACGGAGGATTCAACGTTCAAATTATTTGGCAATCCCATTTTCTGGAACGATCAAACGCAGGTTAAAGGCGATACCATGTACCTGTTTACCGAGGATCAGAAAGCAAAGCGGCTTTATGTTTTTTTCAATGGCATCGTGATCAATAAAACAAAAGAGGGGCTTTACAACCAGATGGGTGGCAGAACGATTAATGGATTTTTTAAAGAGGGAACGATCGACTATATCAGGGTGAAAGGCTCGCCTGCAGAAAGCATTTTTTACCCGCAGGATGATGACAGCGCCTATATTGGTATGAACAGAAGCAAAGGCGATGTGATCGATATTTATTTTGTAAATAAGGAACTGAATAAAATAAAATTTGTAAACGATGTTGATGGTACATTGTACCCGTTGAAGCAGGTGCCGGCGGATCTTAAAACCCTGAAAAATTTTCAATGGCTTGATGCAAGAAGACCAAAGAACAAGCTGGAACTTTTTGAATAATCAAATTCATTCAATTGATTTTTATAACCTACTAATTATTAATTCTTAATTATTAATGAATCCAAGGTTTCCCATCATTCTTTTCATCTTCTCACTTAGTTGGCTGGCCAGCGTTGCGCAAACAGATGCATATACAGGAACCTGGCAAGCAGAACCGAACCAGGATTATCCAACCATTCGAATGGAACTGCAGGTAGGCCATCCCGAGAGGAACCTGCTCTACCCTGCCAGGATCCGCTTGCAATGTGATTCTTTTAACGCTGTGTACGAGTTATTACTTGTAAGAAAAACCCTTCGCCAGTTAGGCATCAGCAGGAATAAGTTTCCAAGAACTGAAACGCCGTTCAGCCTGGGAAATGCAACGATCGTATTGAATGGAACCTTCGACTATACCCGCGATGGAAAAGGAGAACCGGTATTGTCCGTAAACCGGCTGCTAGCCCAGAAGTATGGTATCGATCTCACCAACAGCAGTACCGTAGAAGCAACTCACAGACAAACGGCAACCGACCTTATGAAATTTCTCAAAGAAGCTGATATCCGGTTACGAAAAATTAATGCGGAAGCCTGGCAGGATGATGATGCTGAAAAACTTACCCAGCCTCAGCTTTCACCCATTTATTTTGGCATTATGGATACTGTACATGTTCCCACGAGGGATGGCCGGCTTGTTTTTTCCGGGAATAAAAAATCGGGAAATGATCATGCTTCCGTGATGTTGAATGGCAAATCGATCATTGATGATATTGAACTCGGGAAAAGGAAAGAGCCAGAAGAAGTACTGTTGGATACGGGGTTAAATATATTGACATTCTTTGCAGAAAATTTTCCAAAATCGGCTCCCAATAACGGACAGGTAACCCTTGAGCTTGGAAACCGGAAAGTAAAAACAGATTTCAATAACAAAGCCGATATAGCAGCTGGGTTTATTGTGGCCAAGATCTATTACGACAAAGACGAAGATGCCGATACAAAATTTGAAACCAGTACGGTTCCTTTTTTCAGCGAACGTTTTTTGCAACGAAACGAGAAAGTGATCGGCAATATCGTTTCAAAGTCGGCTACCGTAACGTTGGCACTCTGGGATGATGCCGTGGAAGATGGCGACAGTATTTCACTTCGGATAAATGGAAAATGGGTGGCCCAGGGATTCCCGGTAAAGAAGAGTCCCCAATTTCTCCAGGTCACATTGAACCCGGGACCCAATACCATCACATTCGTTGCCGATAACCTGGGCTCTATTCCACCCAACACTTCAGTACTGGAGATCATTGATGGAAAAAAAAGAAAATCGTTCAACATTGAAACCAGTCTTGATCAGAATAACCTGGTAAATATATTTTACGAAGTTAAACCAGACTGATCTTAGCCACATAGTATCATTCTTAAAGGTTATCAATAACAGCTGTCTGCATGATGAAAATCATGGTATTTCAACGGAAAATCCGGTTATTTTACTTTTCTAAGGTTGATTAATTTATTCAACCAGTTTAGTTTAATCAATGAATTAATATTAAATTGAAAAGAAATTAAGAGTGAATTCTTCAGCCCTTTATTAAATAAAATACAGAAAAGTATGGAACCAATTATCAAAGACAATTTTACCGGCGAGAATGAGGATGATTACAATGTCAACATTCCGCTCAAATTTCTTACTGCCTCTTCTGTAATCGGCGATAAGGTGATCAATGATGAGGGAGAGCATCTTGGTAAGATTATGGATGTGATGCTTGATATCCGCAATGGCAAGATCGAGTATTATATTATTGAATTCGGCGGATTCCTGGGCATTGGCGAAAAGTATTTTGCCATTCCTTTTCAGTTGCTTCGTGTAGATCCTGAGCTGAAAGTTTTTCGGTTCAGCGAGAAAAAAGAAACATTGAAAAATGCGCCTGGGTTCGACAAACATCATTGGCCCGGCACCAATGCTCATTCCAATTATGTGGTTGAAAGCTGGAGCTACTGGGATAATCCAGGTTAATCCTGTTTCTTTCTTTCGCAAGAAACGAGTGATACGATTATTACGATTGCATGACTATACAATAAAGATCCCCGGGTTTCCCCAGGGATCTTTTCATTTTATCAAACAACTAACTACTAATTTCCTCCTTTGATCCTCCTGGATTCACTTTCCAAACCAGTTTTTCTGTCTCGTGAATTTTTGATCTGGTTGCTGCCAAAGCGCCAGCTGAAATTCACCCTTACCGTCTGGCTTTCCCATGCACCACCACCATTTATGTAGAGACCGCCAAAATCATTGCTGGCTTTCCATGGTGCTGTATGAAAGATATCGGTAGCTGCAATTTTAATGCTTGCTCTTTTCTGAAGTATCTGTTTTTGCAAACCTACGTCTACCCCTCCCTGTGGTTTTGTTTTCCAGGTACCACCCCAAACACTTGGCCCATTATACCATCCGCTTATTTCGGCAGTATAGTCGCGGCCTAAGGTAAAACTATGTTGCATGTATGCTCCGTAAGAAGGAACATTTACATTTACCTTGTTTTCGCCGATCTTTCCATCGAACATCTGGTAATTGTACCAGAAATTGGCATAACCATTCCACCATTTTCTGATCGGCAAAGGTGATCCGATATTAAAGCTGAGTATCTGCTGTTGTGCCAGGTTCTTTTGTTGTACAAAGGTTGCATTGTTCAACGTATCAGTAGCCTGTGTAGCATAGTCTTTCACATGGCTATACCCAACTGTTGTATTGATAAATCCCATGAACGTATGCGATAATTCCACATTGTCGGTGTACTGTGGCCTCAGGAATGCATTGCCTTTCTCATAGGTAAGTTCATCCAGTTTATTTTCAAACGGGTTCAGGTCCTGGTAAGTCGGGCGATCAATTCTTCGGCTATACGTCAGGTTTAGGGTATGTTTCGGGTTGATGTTCCACGTTAAGGCAGCACTAGGGAAAAAGTCTACATAACTTCTTTTCACTTCGTTATCACCTTGCAGGATGTTATCGGCCCTTGAAAGAATTCCTTCACTATTGGTCTGCTCCATCCGCAGTCCCGTTTGCATACTCCATTTACTGTTCAACTGGCGCTGGTAATTCACATATGCTGCATTTACGTTTTCTGTATATTTAAAACGGTTGCTCCTGTCCAGTATTTTTACCGGGTTGCCATTGGCATCATCATTAAAAAAGTCAAATGTATTTTTTGTTGTTACAAACGATGTTTTGGCACCATAACCTAATTTGCCCTTTCCCAACCTTTGTTCAGCATCTAACTTAGCCGTATAAATATCTATATCTGTTGGGGTATAGTTACGATTGGTAATGCTGTACAAAAGACTTTTATCCTGGCCATAATAATAATTAGGCTGGAAGCTGCGACCGGTTCCACGAAACAGGCCATAATCTGCATCAAAGTTTATTTCTCTTCCGCTGGTATCTGCGTAGCGGTAGTTGATATTAAAATTGGCATTGGTGCGTTTACCCGGAACCGTGTTAAGTGCTTCCAGCGTTTTCACAAATGCACCGGTGGGGTTATAGTAAATATCAGTTGTTCCCTGGCTGCTCCAGTCACTGTTACTGAAATTCGTAGTGGCCATTACTCCAATTGTATTTTTACTGTTTATAAAGTAATCGGCACCGGCTTTTACATTCACACTTTTATCCCGGCTGCGCATGGTACTATTCTGGCTATAAACACTGTCTTTTTGAACACGGTAAAAATCAAGTGTATTCTGGTAACGACCGATATGGCCACCAACATTTCCAAAAACATTGATTTTTTTATCACGGTAATTCAGGTTTACCGACCCGTTTCCTTTCGGCGTGATGCCTTGAACAAAACCCAGGTTCACACTACCATTTGTTCCAAACTTCTTATTCTTTTTAAGGCGGAGGTTGATGATACCTGCATTACCACTCGCATCATATTTGGCACTAGGGTTGCTGATCATTTCAATGGCCTCAATGTCGTTGCTGTTGATGCTTTTTAAATAAGCAGCAAGGTCCTTGGTATCTAACTGCATCATTTTACCGTCTACGTATACACGCACCCCGGTTTTGCCTTTCATGCTGATGTTGTCATTGTTATCTACCTGTATGCCAGGGCTTTTCTGCAGCAGTTCAAGTGCATTACTTCCGGTTGCATTGATGCTGGCCTCAACATTGAAAACAGTTTTATCAGCCTTTACTTCAATCATGGGTTTCTTTGACGTTACGGTAACTCCCTGCAGGCTTACTGCTTTTGCAGCAAGGGATTCTTTATCCAATGCAAGGGTTTGTCCATCTGTAACACTCATAACAGATGAATACTTCTTTTCAAATCCAACCAGTGAATAAGTCAGCAAGTAGCTACCGGCTTTAGATACATTGAATTCGAAGTTCCCGTTTGCATCGGTGATCTCTGTTTTGATTAAGCTACTGTCTGCAGCCTGTAAAAGGCTAACAGTTACAGAAGGCAGGGATTTGTTTTTTGCATCCGTCACAGTTCCGGTAATCTTGCCGGCATTCTGTGCAACAGAACTGAAAGCGCTCATCACGAACAACACTGCACATAAAATAAAATTTCTCATTGCTATTATGTTTTAATTGATACGCAAAACAATTAAAAAAGTTACAGGTATAAAATAGCAAAGAGGATGAACTGTTACATTTCACGCATGAATGGAAAGTGGCATCACATATATATGTGATGAATGGAAATATTCAGGTATGAACGATCGATGAACCTTTTGGATATTCTGCTTTATTAAAGTTGTTATGATGTTTATTTGCGGCCAATAAATCTGATAATCAATGACTGATCATTTCCGCCATCAGGTCTTCCACCATTTCTGCAGTTGGCCCGTAAATTGAAGGTTGTACTGCTCCCATTGGACGGTAGTAAGCAGAAAGCTGGCCACGATGGTGAATAATATCGAATAAAATCGTCCAGCAGGTTTCACTTAGTGTTCGTTCAGATTTTTTTTGTCCGAAGACATACAAAGGAATTTTCTTTTCTTCCCAAAGAGCAGGATCAATCCGATCCAACAGATCAATTATTTTTGGAGAAGCCGATTCCAACGTTGCCATCGCTGATTCTGTACTGGCATATTCGGCCATCACGTGAAGGTTGATAATACCGGTTTCAAGGGCTTCAATAATTTCCAGGGAATGGGATACAATATGATCAGCAAGTTCTTTGGCAGACCTGTTTTTGGAAGAAGGCCGGTATTGTGTTTTATCCGGCCCAGGCAATGCTTTTAATGCCAGCATTGTATGGGGATATTCCGAAATCCAGCATTGGCGGAAGAAATGTAGGTTATCCATACACGTAAGTTTAAAGGGTTCAATAAATCACTTACGGAATTATACAGGTTTTTTCACAGGAATTTCTATCAGAAAGCTACATCATTTGAGCTGCATGTCATGATAGAATTTGCAAAACAGGAAGGTTTAATAAAAATTTTAACAAGCTCTTTACTTTTTAGGATTACCCAATTTTACAGCCACTTTTAACCCACTGAAAAAATAGAGATCCCTCACTTTTTTATTGCCACGGGCTTCTCCGTCTTCCATGAATGGTAAACTTTTACGGTAGGCCAGTTCGGCAGCCGTGGCTCCCCGCTGTTGTTCCAAAGTTTGCAGGGAAACATATGTTTTGCTGACATCATCTATATAATCGGTAAATGTAAACCGATAGCCAAATTCATAACTCAATTCCCAATTTTGACGAATGTTCACTTTAAACCCTGCACCGATCGGCAGGCAAAACTGGTAAAGTGAATATTTTTTGCGGTTAGGATATTCTGGCAGTCCCTGTCCTTCTGTACTGAGTGGCCTCAGGAATGTTTTATTGTTGTTTTTGTCGTAGGTATATGGATTGAAATGAAATATTCCCACACCTCCAAATACATACGGATACGCTGTGTAGATTTCGGGATCCAGCAGGTTATATTCTCCGCAAACATTAAATTCAATGATATTGGTTTTAAAATCGAGGTTCCGGCTTTTTAAACCCGTATCCCTGTTCAACCTGTCTGCACCGTACAATTGTCCAAATCCAATACCGGCCCGGATATTCAATACATCTCCGGAATTGTATTTTAAATTGAGCTGGATGGCGGGCTTCAATCTTTTGAGAGAAACTGCACTTTGTGTAAGATCGCCATTATAGCTGGCAACACCTACCATTACCTCGCCAAACCATTGCTGGGCCTGGCAAAATTGGATTGATATACAAACTAAAACAAGGATACATCTCATACCAGTTAAAACTTTTAGGTAAACTATCTGGCAATCAAAGGAAAAGAGGAATGATTTTGAAGGGATATCGACATTCGGATGCTTAAAATTAGCTGTTTTTTGTAATAAACGCAGTAAAGAATTGGGATAATTACCCGATTTCAGGCGGTAAAGTTAAAATATGGGATTCCGATTCACAATATTCTTATTCAATCCTGGGTAACCATATTTAACGAAGACCCGCAAAATTAAAGTTTCCTAAAATTAAAAGCCCCGGAAATCGGGGCTCTTGATTTTTAATGGTTACCCGACCTGGATTCGAACCAAGACAGGCAGAATCAGAATCTGCAGTACTACCATTATACTATCGGGCAATGCGGTGCAAAATTATACAAGTATGCGCACATAAACAAAGTTGGGTGATATTGAGTATTATCAAGAGGTTCAATAAAGGGAAAGGATTTACATCGTATTTTAGTTGAAAATAAGCTTGAAAATGATTCGATCTAAATGCTCCATTATAGCCAGTGTATTTTTTCTTTTCGTCTTTGTTGCACTGGCTGGTAACATCAACGCCCAAAAGACAGTTCCCGGGCTCGATGAAAGATTAAAAAATGTACTGGCCATTTCAAACCTGCCTGGTTTTGCAGTGGCAGTGGTAAAAGATGACCAGGTGCTTTTTTCAAAGGGCTATGGATATGCCGACCGGAAGAAAAAAACGCCTTATACCCCTGAAACCATCCAACCGGTTGGTTCTGTGAGTAAAACAGTCATTGGCCTGGCCATTATGCAATGTGTTGAAAATGGATCTTTTACATTAGAGACCGATATTAATGATATACTACCTTTTAAGATCATTAACCCATACTTTCCCCGTTCGGTTATCCGTATCCGTCACCTCGTAACCCATACATCGGGTTTACTTGATGTAGAGGCCACCTATTTAAAAACCTATGCGGCAACTAAAAAGCCAGCCATAGAATTAAAAGATTTTTTAAAGCAATATTACACGCCCGGTGGAACCTATTTTGATTCCACCAATTTTGGAAAATACGAACCGGGAAAGAAATACAGTTATTCCAATATAGCTGCATCCCTTGCTGCTTACATAGTGGAAATCAAACAATCTGTTTCTTTCGCAACATATTGTGCCAATAAGATCTTCACCCCGTTAAAAATGACTGATTCA
>JAKQKY010000385.1 GCA_029560415.1 Bacteroidota bacterium
GAAGCAATTGATCAACGGCGGCATCTACGATCAATTGGCAGGGGGCATGGCCAGGTACAGTACGGATAGTACATGGTTAGCACCACATTTTGAAAAAATGCTCTACGACAATGCTTTACTGGTAAGTGTTTTGTGCGATGCTTACCAGCTTACAAAAGATACATTTTATAAAGCTGCCATTGAAAAAACGCTCCAATTTTTCATTGACGAAATGCAGCATACTGATGGAGGATATTATGCAGCGATAGATGCAGACAGTGAGGGCGTAGAAGGTAAATTTTATGTTTGGGATAAAGAGGAGCTGGATAACATTTTGGGTGATGATGCTGCATTGGTTTGCCAGTATTTTTCCGTTACAGAAAAAGGAAACTGGGAACATAAAAACATTTTACATGTTTCACAGCCTGTCGAAAAATTTGCTCAGGATCATAATATAACGATTGAAGCCTTGCAGGCGATCATTGATGCGGCAACAAAAAAATTACTGGTTGAAAGAAATAAACGGGTACGGCCATCTACCGATGATAAAATATTGCTCGGGTGGAATGCGCTTTTACTAACGGCATTTTGTAAAGCGGCATCAGCATTAGGAAATATGGTTTATGCAGAAAAAGCCATTTCCTTGTATGCTTTTTTGAAAGAAAAATTTAGTCAGGATGGCATGATAGCATTTCATACTTACAAAAATAATGAAGCCAGGCACCCGGCTTTCCTGGATGATTACGCATATCTTATACAAAGTTGTATACTGCTGCAGGAAATTACTTCAGATCAATTGTATTTACATGATGCAGAACGAATGACCAACTATGTAATCAAACATTTTAGTCATGAAGAGAACTCATTTTTTTACTATACTCACCAGCATCAGCAGGATATCATACTTCGGAAAACAGAAATATACGACGGCGCCGTACCCTCGGGAAATAGCATCATGGTAAGTAACCTTTTTTACCTCTCCACCGTATTCAACCGTCCCGATTGGGCAAACAGGGGAAACTCCATGTTGACTGAAATGGGTGAATTGCTGTTAAAATACCCTACGTCATTTGGTGTATGGGCAACCGAGATTGTAAAAAGGGTAATGGGGCCGGTGGAAATCATAGTGACAGGTAAAAATTTATCAACATTGTTGCCGCAAATACTGGCCGAATATTTGCCTCATAAAATAATACAGTCATCGGCGGTAACGCAGGATTTTCCATTGTTCCAGGGCAAGGAATTCGGCGAGGAACCCCGCATTTTTGTTTGCAAAAACTATGGTTGTCAACCACCTGTAAATACCGTTGCTGATATGTTGAATCTGTTGAAAAATGATTTTTAATTAACGGAATAGTTCACAATAATTAAATAATTTAGTCGTTTAAGATTGTCTAGACTAAAATTTGTTTGAAAATTAATTTTAACGAATATGGACAAAATGAGAATAAATCAAAATAATCATTACATTTGCCCATTACCCACAAAGTATAATAAAATGAACAATCGGTTGTTTTACCTGGTAGCTATAATAGCTATCGCAACTACTTCCAGCAGCTGTAAAATGCTGGGAGGAAAAAATAAGGGGAAATCATTGCCAAACGATGGTCAGCTACATGGTGTAGCTCCTGGTTCCCGTTGGTCATTGATGAAACCTCCCGGAATGGTTTATGTTCCGCCAGGGACTTTCCACATGGGACCTAGTGATGAAGACATCAACTACGCCTTTACAGCCCGTAACAAGTCAGTTTCAATCAGCGGCTTCTGGATGGATGCCACTGAAGTAACCAACAATGAATACCGCCAGTTTACCAACTGGGTACGTGATTCAATTGGAGCTAAACTGATGGGTTTTGTAAAACAAGGCCAGGATGGAAACGAATATGTTGACTGGAAAAAAGCCAGCACCATTAAATGGGGCGATAAAGCAACCATTGAAAAAATCGATGCCATCATTGTAACTCCAGATAACCGTTTGTTTGGAAAGAAAGAACTGGATGCAACCAAAATTGTTTACCAGTCAGAAACCTTCGATTACAAATCTGCTGCCCAGAACAGGGACGTAACCGTACCACGTTCTGCATTTATTGTTAAGCAGAAGATTCCAGTATATCCGGATTCACTTTGCTGGATCAGGGATTTCGCCTACTCTTACAATGAGCCGATGGCTAAAAAATATTTCAATCACCCGGCATATGGTAATTATCCAGTTGTGGGCGTTTCCTGGAAACAGGCTACTGCTTTCTGCGAATGGAGAACTCATTACCTTACTTCTTTCCTGGAGTCGAAGAAAAGATCTCCTGAATCAGATTTCAGGTTACCAACAGAAGCCCAGTGGGAATATGCAGCAAGAGGCGGACGTTCACAGTCTCCATACCCATGGGGCGGTCCATACCTGAGAAACAAAAAGGGATGTTTGCTTGCCAACTTTAAACCTGGCCGTGGTAATTATCCTGAAGATGGTGGTTTTTACACCGTACGTGCCGATGCTTATTGGCCAAATGATTTCGGATTATATAATATGTCAGGTAATGTTGCCGAATGGACTTCTTCACTATATTATGAAGGTGGTTATAATTTCCAGCATGATATGAACCCAGACATTCGCTGGAATGCAAAAGATTCAGATCCTCCAAGGATGAAGCGTAAAGTATTACGTGGAGGAAGCTGGAAAGACGTAGGTTACTTCTTACAAACAAGCACACGCAGTTATGAATACCAGGATACAGCCAAATCGTATATCGGTTTCCGTTGTGTAATTGATTTGCCACCCGCAGCTAAAAGAGGAAAAAAATAGATCAAATTTTCTAACAATAATTACTGTTATAATGCACCCGTTCTTATCTTTTTAAGAACGGGTATATTATTCTAAATATTTTTATCTTTTTAAACAAACAATCCCACTTAAAACCTTAAAATTTTAAAACACATGTCAGTTAAAATTCCTTCTAACATCAGTAAATGGATGGATGTTGCCGTTTCTATCGCTGCTGCGGCAGTAATCTTCGGAGCTCTTCAAAAGATATTGCACACCCCAATTGCTGATCTTTGGTTGAAAATTGGTCTTTATACTGAAGCCTTAATCTTCTTATTGTATGGTATCCTTTATTTAATATATCCAGCAGTGAAGGAAGATTTCGAAACTAAAGCACATAAAGCTGTACCAGTAGGAAATCCGGCCCTGGCCAATATGGATAAAATGTTACAGGATGCAGATATTACTCCTGCAAACCTCAAAAAATTGGGAGAAGGTTTTCAAAAGTTGGGAACAACGGTTTCTGGAATTTCTGACGTAAGCGATGTAGTTAAATCTACCGGAGATTTTAGTGCAAAAACAAAAGAAGCTACAACGGCTATCAGCACCATGGCAACTGCTTTCACCAGCAGCGCAAACACCATGGCTTCTTTCAACAATGCATCTGAAAGCGCTAAAGGTTTCCACGAACAAGTACAGGTACTTACTAAAAACCTTGGTTCACTGAATACGATCTATGAACTGGAATTGAAAGAAAGCAATAACCACCTGAAAGCATTGAATGGCTTCTACGGCAAAATGGCTGAAGCCAGCCAGGCTATGATGAGCAGTGTTGATGATGCGAACAGGGCAAAAGAGCAAATCGGTGCATTGGCTAATAACCTGGGCAAACTGAACGCTGTATATGGTAATATGCTTACTGCTATGCAGGGAAGGCAATAATACTTTCGATTTTCGATCCAAACAATATTCAGTAAAAATTTTTAATACTAATTAGTTATGGCTTTACCTAAAGAGCCCCGGCAGAAGATGATCAACCTGATGTACCTGGTGCTTACCGCACTGCTTGCATTGAACGTATCATCTGAGATCTTAAATGCGTTTAAAGTGGTGGACAAAAGTTTGATGCTATCGAATACCAATCTCGATGGCGCAAACGCAACTTTGTTCACGTCACTTAATGCCAAATTAACAGATCCGATGACAGCTGAAAAAGCGAAACCTTGGAACGACAAGGCGCTTATCGCAAAAGCTGAATCAGAAAAACTCGATAAGTATATCGAAAACCTCAAAAAAGAACTGAAAACAGAAGCCGATGTAAAGATGGTTGATGTAGACGGTAAACAAGTTGAGCAATTTAAAGAAGATGATCTGGAAGCAGCTACCCGTCTTTTTGGTAAAGGAGAAGGTGGTAAAAATAAAGGCGAAGAGATGGAAAGAATGCTGATTGACTACCGCAAAAAAATGCTTGCCATTGATCCGGATATTGCCAAAGAATTTGCAACATCATTAGCAGTTGAAGACATGGAAAAAAACAAAACTGTTGGCCAGGATGGAAAAGCAAAGGATTTCACCGAGGCTTATTTCCACATGACTCCAACGGTTGCTGCACTGACCTTGCTAAGTAAATTTCAAAACAACGTACGAAACGCAGAAAACCAGGTGGTTACTTATTGTCACAACCAGGTGGGCGCTGTTAAAGTTGTTTATGATCAGTTTGCTGCATTGGTTGGACAAAGCTCTAACTATGTTATGCCAGGTGAAGAAGTAGAAATTACAGCGGGTGTGGGTGCTTATAGTAAAGCCGCTCAACCCCAGATTACGATCAACGGATCAGCAACTACTTTAGGTCCTGATGGACGTGCAAGTTATAAATTCAATGCCAGTGGTGGCGGAGCACGTTCGGTTCCTGTAAATGTTACGTTCACTAAACCTGACGGAACAAAAGAAACTAAATCTTTCGACGTTAAATACACAGTAGGTACTCCAGGTGGAGCAGCTGTGATGCTCGACAAAATGAACGTGTTTTATATCGGGGTTGACAATCCGGTTACCATTGGTTCTCCAACTGGTTGGGATAAAACTACTGTTAACATGTCTGGTGGTACCATCAGCGGATCTGGTTCGGCCAGAACAGTACGTGTATCAGCAGTAGGTAAAGCCAGCATTGTTGTAACTGCAGATAAGAAATCAAGCACTTTCGATTTCAGGGTTAAAAGAATTCCAGATCCGGTATTTAAAGTGGCTTCTGGTAAAGTAAGGATGCCTTCAGTAGAATTCAAAAGCCAGCAGTATTGCAGGGCCGACCTGGAAGCATTTGATTTTGATCTGAAATTCAACGTTGTTAGCGCAACCGTATATTTTTCAGGTGCTGGTTTCCCGAATGTTGCACAAACAGCTATCAGTGGAAACAATTTAGCGCCGCTTGCGCCGTTTATGTCTAGGTGCGGACCAGGTTCTGTTGTAACTTTTGATAATGTGAAAGTACAGGGTCCGGATGGTGTTAGAGGTATTGATGGAAAATCCATTGCACTTTATTAAAATAAATAACTATGAAAAAGAGGTTTTTAAAATGTCTGTTGCTTGCTGTGTTGTTTGCAGGTATTACTGATGTGGCTGTTGCGCAGAAAAAGCGTACGGCTACCAAAAGAAATACGACCCGTAAAACAACCAAAACAAAAACAAAAGCAAGTATCCAGCCTACAGAGGCTACGGCAGATACCGTTGCGGCCGTTGTTGCAGCACCTGCTCCCGCTGTAAATGATAGCTTACCCATTAAACTGGTTAAAAAATCATTGCGCCCGGATGAAGCTGTTGAAACAACCGTTCTGAAAGAAAGGGTTCCTTTGCCTTACGAGCATTTACGTGCAGATGATGCGGTTTACCGTCATAAAGTTTGGCGTGAGATCGACACCAGGGAAAAGATCAATCTTCCTTTCAAATATTCTGCGGATGAAGATAATGGTAACCAACGGTTCATTTCAATATTGTTACAGGCCGTTCAAGACAGTTCAGTAACGGTTTTCAGCAACATTGATGATCGTTTCACTACCCCGATGACCAAAGGCGATGTTGCCAAGATCGTAGGTGGCGATGAAATAGATGTTCCCATCATCGATTCTAATGGTGTAACGGTAGGTGTACGCAAAATGCGTCCGGAAATTAACCTCGATTCTTTTTACAAGTTCAGGGTAAAGGAAGAAGTGATCTTCGATAAAGAAAGCTCACGTCTTTTCTGGAGGATCCTTGGTATTGCTCCCGTTAAGAATGTAATTACTTCAATGGGTGTTAACCTGGGTGAAACTGAATTATTCTGGGTATACTATCCAGATATGCGTCCTGTGTTCGCTAAATATGAAGTGTACAATGGAAAGAACTTCGGAGCCCGTATGAGCTGGGAAGAACTTTTCGAATCCCGCTTCTTTTACGGAAGGATCATTAAGAGTACCATCGACAATCCTTATGATCGCCAGATCAAGAATTATCCGGGATTAACTGAAAATGGTATCCTGCAATTGCTGGAAGGTGAAAATATCAAAGAAAAGATTTTCAACTACGAGCAGGATCTGTGGAGCTATTAATTTTTTAATTCTTTATACAAAAGCCCTTTCATCATTGAAAGGGCTTTTTTTATGGATATTATTAAAAATACCCTATTTAGGGTATTGTTTCATATCAAGAGTCCCCCTACCTTTATCTCGGTTTTTCATAGGATATTGGATTTTAAAGCGGGGCTGGATTTCTATCCTGGCCCTTTTTTTATGCCTTATCCTTGTGCAATGCTTCAAATACAATGGTTGCTTTTGATTTCCCGATGACTTTTTCTATTTCAGACAATGGTAGTGTCCGGAGCTTTTTCACCGATTTAAATTCTTTTAGTAAACTATCTGCCGTTTGTTTTCCGATGCCCTCAATCTTTTCAAGTTCATTTTGAATGGCATGTTTACTTCGCTGGTTCCGGTGAAAACTAATACCAAAGCGATGCACCTCATCCCTGATGCGCCTGATGAGTTTTAAACTTTCGCTGTTCCAGGGCAATTGAATGGATGCAGTATCACCTTCAAAAAACAATTCTTCCTGGTTTTTTGCCAGTCCAACCAGGGTTGTTCTTCCCTGCAGGCCCAGTGCTTTAATACTTTCGAGTGCTGCAGACAATTGGCCTTTTCCACCATCAATTATGACCAGTTGCGGGAAAGGCTGGTTTTCTTCCTGCAATCGTTTATAACGCCTGTACACCACTTCCTGCATCGATGCAAAATCATTGATACCAGATACGGTTTTAATATTATAATGCCGGTAATCGGCCTTGCTTGGCTGCCCATTACGAAAACATACCATGGCCGCTACTGCATTGGTGCCATGAAGATTTGAGTTATCAAAACATTCTATGTGCGTGGGTATGTCATTCAATTGAAGATCTTCTTTTAACTGCCACAGCACCGCCTCTTTTTCCGCATCGGTTTTATCTTCTAACCTCAATAATTTTTTCGCTTTCAATTCTTCCTTAAAGTAATTGACATTTTTTTCTGATAAGTCGAGCAGCTTTTTTTTATCACCCGAGCGAGGTATGGTTACCGTGATACCCGGTTCGGTATAAACGATCTCAAACGGAATAATGATCTCGTAGGCTTCGCTATTAAAAGTTTGCCTTAACTGGGCTATGGCAAATGACAATACTTCTTCTTTGCTTTCCTCCAGCTTCTTTACAAGGGTGATGGTTTTTGTAAGAATGATGCTTCCATTGTTCACCGCAAGGTAATTCACATAAGCCTGGTCTCCTTCCTCTAAAATAGAAAATACATCGATCGTTCCGGTATTCGTATTTACCACGGTTGATTTTGCCTGGTATTGCTGCAGGTCATCAAGTTTTTTTTGAAATATGGCCGCTTTTTCAAACTCCAGGTTGTCGGAATGCATTTTCATTTCCTTTTTAAATTCCTGGATAACGGGAGATAAATTTCCCTTCAACAGGTTTTTCAAACGATCAATGCCTTCCTGGTAATCTTCATTTGTTTGAAATCCTTCACAAGGGCCTTTGCAATTGCCCAGGTGATATTCGAGACATACTTTGAATTTTTTCCTGTTGATGTTATTTTCAGACAGGTTTAATTTGCAGGTACGCAATGGAATGTTCTGCTTAATGAAATCCAGCAGGTCTTTCACTTTTGCTACGGAAGTATACGGACCAAAATAGGTTGATCCATCTTTAAGTTTGTTCCTGGTAAAGAATACCCTGGGAAAAGATTCATTCTTTACTACAATGTATGGATAGGTCTTGTCATCCTTGAGGTTAATATTAAAGAGCGGTTGATACTCTTTGATCAACGAGTTCTCCAGGAGAAATGCATCCTTTTCATTGTCAACAATGGTAAATTCGATCCGGGCAATACGCTGTACAAGTTCCGCTGTTTTATAATTGGTAAACGTTTTTGAAAAATAACTACTTACCCTTTTGCGCAGGTGCTTGGCCTTTCCAACATATAAAAGTTCGTTGGAAGCATTGTAATATTTATAGATACCGGGATGAGTAGGTATGGTAGAAGAGATGGCAGAAAATTCGGCTTGCGTCATTTGTTATAAATCCCATTTGATGGTGATCTCTTTTTCTACATGTTCATTACCGGCTGCATCGGGCGCAATGAAAATCTGTTTACACCATTTTCCCGATTGCCAGGTTAATTGAATTGTTTTTCCATTTGATTTTTTCAGCAGGTAAATCCTTTTCACTTCATTGCTTTCCGGATCAATGTAAACATCCCAATGTTTCAGGTATATCGAATCTGGCAAAGATTTTAAGGGATCGTATGTAAGGGTTACTGCACCTAATGTCTGATCGAGGAATTTCTTTTCGGAAAAGAATGCAGTGAAATTTCCGCTGTCAATTTTTGGTGATAAGAATTCCGTTAATTCTTTATCGATGTCTTCCATTTTTAGCCAGGATGAATCAATCTTATTATTGATGCTGGTTATTTTTAGCGGGTTTACCCTGGCGTTCTTTTTAATGTCAAAAATTTGTCCCTGGATATAGCTTGTCACCGGGAAGAAAAAACTAACCTCAGGTTGTTCGGCTATCATTGTGTCTTTTACCGATTGTATATCCTTCCCTGATTTATTTCCTTGCTTACAGGAAGCAACTAACAGCAGGGCTACAATAAAAAACGTGGATGTTTTCATACTGCAAAATTAATTCAACTTATCATACCTCTACTCATTACATAAAATTTGCGGGCGTTCCTGGCTAAAAAAAAACGCAACAGGCTTTGTTGCGTTTTCAAATATTGTTTTCTGACTTAGAAATTCCTGGTAATACCCATCTTCACGCCTATGTTGTACAATTTCTCATCGTAAGAGTAATTCTTATCGTAGGTAGAGAGGAACTGGTATCTTAATTGCGGTCCAGCATTTAAAATGATTCCATTGTTCAATTTATAACTCAGGAAAGTTTCGATCCCGGCATTGATATTCCATTTACGCAATACAGAGGCGTCATACACGTAGTTTTTGGTATCGGTAGAAACCAGGTAACCATTTCCCCCAACGATAAAGGAAGGTTGAATGGTTGCACCTGCATACCACTGAATGTTTTCTTTGCCTGCAATTTTAAAGTCGGCACCAACTGGTATAGATACCTGGTAAGTATTACTATTAAGTTTTTTATTGGTGGCATCCTCGCCGATCAGGGTATTAGACAGGTAACTCGACCTGGTAATGATCTCCGGGGAGCCGGTAGATGTATTCGTAAACAACAAAGAAGTTGATGTCGGATGGTTCATGTGATAAGCATGAATCCTGTAGTTTGTATAGTTCAACTGCAACCCTGCTTTCAGGCGTATGATTTTTGAAAAACTATAGATAAGACTACCACCTGCTTCGAGGTTAAATCCAGCCCTGTGTTTTAATTCGTTTGATGCAGCCATACCATTGCTCTGTCCGGAAGATAACAACGATGATGCTGAAGGAGGTGTTGCTACGTGCGTATTTTTTGACAGGCTACGGTAACCGACAGATGGTGTTGCATATAACTGGTATGCGAGCCTGGATTTCCATTTGGAAGAAGGTTTGTTGTGGAATGCAAAATCTTCGATCCATTCTTTTTCTGTATTCGTGTTATTTGAAGATATTTTAAGCGAATTCACCTTATTGAGCTTAACGATTTTGCTGGCAATTGATGTAGCCAGGAAGTTTTCCTCAGCATCGAGGGACGCATCCTTTATTTCCTGGTCAGTCAATTCAGTACCTGCTGTATAAGTTACCTGCGAATTCTCATCAGTTATAAGTGATGGTTCAATCACATCAATAGATTGAATGCCATTGGTACTCCGGGAACGTTTGTTTGTTTTTCTGGCTACCCGTACATTATGCTGTTCTTCCTGTGAACCCGAAACATTGAACGCAGAACGCTGCTGTTGTTGAATGGTATTAATTGCAGATGGCAGGTTATTGTTTGAACTGCTGTTTAAATCAGTAACCGGGGAATTATTCAAAGCAGTTGATGAACCAGGTAAAGAAGTTGGCACAGCTGCGATCATTGATTTTCCTGGATTGATGTTAGTACTGGCAATTGATTTCCTTCCCGATACATCTTCCTTGTTTGTAATGCCTACAAATACAATGGAGCTGATCAGGAGTAACCAAACTGCTATTGAAGGCCATTTCCTCCCGGGATGTAAATTATTATATAAGCTGTTCCAAACCCGTTTAGAAGGATACATCCTGAAATCATCTGCTGTTTCTTTCAGGAACTGCTCAAAATTATCTGTATAAAATTTCTTTTCCATCTTTCACAAAAAGCGTTTTTAGTTAGTGGTAATGCTGGTAATAAATCTGGCATTGCAAAGGGCTATACCGGAGATATTGTTTTTCCAAATGAAATCCTGGTTTTTGGTTTTTGAATAATATTTTTCTTAATCAACACGTCTTCCAACATTGCCTTAGCCCTGGTGTACTGGCTTCGGCTGGTGCTTTCTTCAATTTCCAGCATCCTGGCTATCTCTTTATGAGAATATCCTTCAATGGCATAAAGGTTCAGCACAGTTCTGTATCCCAATGGCAGTAACCTGATGCATTCTACTACCTGTTTGGCTTGCATGATCGACGGGATCATGTCTTCCTTGATAAATATGCTGTTGGCATGAATGATGTCTACACAGTCGGAAAACTTCTTGTTTTTCTTTAAAACATTGATGCAGGTGTGTACAATGATTCTACGGATCCAACCTTCCAGCGCACCTTCATTGCGATACTGGTGAAGTTGGGTGAATACTTTAATAAAACCTTCCTGCAACATGTCTTCGGCATCCTCCCTGTTTTTGGCAAAACGGTAGCATACCCCCAACATGCGGGGACTGAACCTATTGTATAATGCTTCCTGTGCGTTGGCATTATTTTTAATACTTCCGGCAAGCATTTGCTCTTCGGTCATAAGTGGTAGATTTTGTGCCGTATAAATATAGACAAATTTGTATTAACTACTGCTGCATCCAGGGATGCCTGTATCAAACTTTAACATTCGGACGATTGGTGGGCGATAGATTGTTTCGAAGGGGTTCGGAGCGTTGAGATAAAATTAACCTTGTAAAGTTGATATAAAATAAAATATAAAGTGTATTATTTTAAACATCAATGTGATGCATTATTTTTTTCTGATAAGACTGTCGGCTGGATAATTGGCCGTAAAGCTGTCTCTAAGAGCGGTGGTCCAGCCGGCCAACAAAAGCTTCTGTTCATCGGTGAGTTTTGCATTGCGGTGAATGACGGTATAAGACGATAATGGCATCTCTCCTTCCTTTACTTCTTCATTGATCTCTTCGAGCTTCCTGTATTGACGGCGAATGCTGTAAGTACCAAAAATGGAAAAATTCAATTCACCCTTTCCTTCCTGGATGTGATCATCCAGCCAAAGCGCTACTGGTTGTATCCTGGAATACCAGGGATATTCCGTGTTATTGCTATGGCAATCATAACAACTGGTTTTCAAAATACTTTCCACGTTGGCCGGTACCTGGTGTACTGCGGTGATGTGCTGCGATGTTACGATGGCTTCTTCATTTTTTGCAGGCTTCGGGTAAAATTGAAACAGGATCAAGGCAATGGCCAGGCAGGCAAACAAAATCTTAAAAAAGCGCTTCATGTTAGTAGTTATTAGGATAATAAAATATTTCCGGTCATTTCTGCAGGTACCGGTAATTGCATCAGGGTTAAGATGGTTGGTGCAATATCGCCCAATTTCCCCGGATTTATTTTATGACTTTTATTCTTGTCGATGAGAAACAAGGGAACCGGGTTTACGGTATGAGCCGTATTGGGTGTTCCATCTTCATTGATCTCATAATCTGCATTGCCATGATCGGCAGTAAGCAGGATGGTATAATTTTTTTCGAGGGCTTTTGTTACTACTTTTTCAACACAACGGTCAACGGTTTCAACAGCTTTGATCACAGCATCCCATACGCCTGTATGGCCCACCATATCAGCGTTTGCAAAATTCAGGCAAATGAAGTCGGGGGCATTTTCATCTATTTCTTTGGTAACGGCATCGGCTACTTCATAAGCGCTCATCTCGGGTTTCAGATCGTAAGTAGCCACCTTAGGCGATTGTATCATGATGCGGTTTTCGCCAGTAAAAGGAATTTCTCTTCCCCCGCTGAAAAAGAAACTAACATGGGGGTATTTTTCTGTTTCGGCTATGCGTAACTGTGATCTGCCATGTTGGGCAACAATTTCTCCCAATGTATTTTTCAGATCGTCGTTTTCAAAAATCACCTGCACGTTTTTAAAACGGTGATCATACTGCGTCATAGTGGTATAATGAAGATCCAGTTTTTTCATGCCATATTCCGGCATATCCTGCTGGGTAAGCACTTCGGATATCTCGCGGCAACGATCGGTACGGAAATTAAAACAGATCACTGCGTCTCCATCCTGTATGGTTGTTTTCTTCAGCTTGTTATTGATCAATGGCTTGATGAATTCATCGGTTTGCTTTTCATCATACCCATGTTGTATGGATACTGAAAAATCATCAGACAGTGTGCCAATTCCATTGACCAGGGCATCGTAAGCAATTTTTACCCTTTCCCAGCGCTTATCCCTATCCATGGCATAATATCGGCCGGTAATTGTAGCAATATTGCCAACTGTTTTTCCCAGGTGTGTTTCCAGGTCATGTAAGTACCCTAAACCCGATTTTGGATCGGTATCACGTCCATCTGTAAACGCATGTACCAATACATCCCTGCAACCATTATCGGCACAGGTGCTAAGTATTGCTTTCAGGTGATTGATGTGCGAATGCACGCCACCATCGCTCAACAAACCCATCAGGTGCAGGGTTTTATTATTTGTTTTGGCATAATGAATGGCTTCCAGTAAGGTTGGGTTTTGTTGAAAACTGCCATCTCTTACCCCAACATTTATTCGTTGCAATTCCTGGTATACAATTCGTCCGGCACCAAGGTTCAGGTGACCAACTTCGCTGTTTCCCATTTGCCCTTCGGGTAAACCAACCTCTTCCCCGCAGGTAATTAGGGTCGTATTAGGATAATTAAGATATAAAGAGCTTACAAATGGCACATTGGCATGCTGAATCGCGTCACTCTCTTTTACTTTACCCAAACCCCATCCATCCATGATTATCAATATGATTTTCTTGTTTTCCATCCTGTAAAGCTAAATATTTGCCGGTTAACATTTCGTGAGTTGTTATATTTGGGTATAAAAACATACCCCAAGCGCAATTTTGAGTTAAATGGCACGTTTTTAGAACAACATTACCCAGTAAAGCTCAACTTTATGAAACAATTTTTTACACTGATTACGGCAACCTGTTTACTATGTTCTTTTAGTATTTCAGCCGGCATTGATGAGATCATCGGGGCACTGAAAACCGGTAATGCAACACAGATCGCCAAGTACTTCGATAATACAGTAGAGATCACCCTTCCCGAAAAAAGTAATAGCTACAGCAAAAGCCAGGGAGAAATGATCCTTAAAGATTTTTTCAATACTTACCCGGTAAAGAGTTTCGAAATTTTGCATAAAGGACAGAATGCAGGTTCTGAGTATTTCATTGGAAAACTGGTAACTAAAACGGGCACTTTCAGAACTACTGTTTTTATGAAACAGAAAGGCGACCGGCAAACCTTACAGGAAATACGATTCGAGAACATGTAGATCTTACAACATATTTTAAAACTCCCGGAAGGGAGTTTTTTTATGCCCTGTAAATTTCCTTCCATTGCGTAGCTTTGTTTGATGAATTATACGGATCAATTAAACCTTCTGATCAAAAATGCATTGGCCGAAGACATTGGCGACGGCGATCATTCTACGATTTGTTGCATTGATAAAAATGCCAAAGGAAAGGCTGTACTTAAGATCAAACAGGACGGCATCCTTGCCGGCATGCACGTTGCAGAAACGATCTTTAAAACCATGCAACCCGATGCTGCCTTTCATGCATTTAAGAAAGATGGTGATGCCATGCAATACGGCGAAACGGCTTTTGAGGTATTGGCCGATGTGCATACGATCCTGCAATGCGAACGACTTGTATTGAACTGCATGCAACGCATGAGTGGCATCGCAACCTTAACAGGAAAATATACTGCCAGGTTACAAGGCTTTAAAACCAGGTTGCTCGATACCCGTAAAACAACTCCAAATTTCCGGTTACTCGAAAAAGAAGCGGTTCGTATAGGCGGTGGCGTTAACCACCGGTTCGGGCTATACGATATGATCATGCTGAAAGATAATCACATCGACTATTGCGGCAGCATTGAAAAAGCCATTGAGATGGCCTATGATTATGTACAACAGAAAAAGCCCGGGATGAAAATAGAAGTGGAAACCAGGAGTATCGACGATGTGCGCAGGGTGTTGGCTGTAGGGAAAGTTGACCGCATCATGCTGGATAATTTTACACCGGAAAAAATATCAGAAGCGCTGTCACTCATCCAGGGTCGCATAGAAACAGAAGCCAGTGGAGGTATAAATTACGACAACCTGGTATCCTATGCAGAAACAGGGGTAGATTTCATTTCAAGCGGTGCCATCATTCACCAGGCAGTAAGCCTCGACCTGAGCCTGAAAGCGGCCATTATCTAATCAAAATATGTCTAAGAAAAAATCAACTTCATCCGGCATCGTTTACTCAACAGATCCTGGCTTTAATCCTTACCAGGAATCAACCAACCAAGCAGTAACCTTACAACCAAAAGAACAGAAACTCAGGATAAAACTGGAAACAAAGCACCGGGCAGGTAAGGCTGTTACCCTGGTGGATGGTTTTGTTGGCAATGATACCGACCGGGAAGCTATTGGCAAAAAGTTAAAAAGCTACTGTGGCACCGGTGGTTCAGTAAAAGACGGCGAGATCATCATACAGGGCGATCAACGCGATAAAGTGCTCCAGTGGCTGTTGCAGAACGGGTACACTTTAAGCAAAAAAGGATAATTTATTTTTCTTCATCTGCGAGATAGGTAAAACTCAAAGCGCCACTGGGGCATTTCTTAACCTGGTCGATCATTGTTTGTGTTTCGGCGTTACCTGCAATGATCCATGGCTTTCTGCGGGGATCAAAAACTTCCGGCAGTCCTTTAAAACAAATGCCGCTATGGATGCACAGCCCCGGTTGCCATAAAATGTTAATTTCTGAATTACGGTAATAATGCTTGTCAATTGACATAATTTCGCGTTTTACACGATAAATTTACATGTAAGAAAGGAAATTTTGTTATTTTACAACAAACATCCAGTTATGAGCTCAAAAATATCAGGAGGTGTAAAGGTTAGCGTAGAAACATTCTACCAGTCGGAATACAGCAATCCTATGAATAGTGAGTTCATGTTCGCCTATAAAATTACCATAGAAAACAACAATGACTTTCCAGTCAAGTTATTGAGGCGGCACTGGCATATTTACGACAGCAACGGAAGTATCCGGGAAGTAGAAGGGGAGGGCGTTGTAGGCATTCAGCCTGTAATAGCGCCGGCAACTTCATACCAATATGTCAGCGGTTGTAACCTGCGCACCGAGATAGGGAAAATGAAAGGAACCTATCAACTAGAAAATGTACATAATAAGCAGCTGTTTAATGTAGCAATTCCGGTTTTTGAAATGCAGGCGCCCTTTAAAATGAATTAAGATTTAACGGTTTTTTTGACGTAACTTAGCACTAAATCTAGTTGGAAATCAGCATGTCCATTTTTTTCTTTTCCAGTAGTAAAATTTATATTAAACATTACGCATGAAATATTGTTTCATTCGCAAATTCACAATATGTCTAAGGTAACCTTCAACAACAAGAACAACGATTTTTACATCAGCTTAAAAGCGAGTGTTGACAAATACTTTTCCGAAAATAAAATAAAGAAGACGGGTGACTGGCGTCTCTTTGCAAAAACAATCATCCTTTTAGGCTCGGCTTTAGCCGTTTATTTAACACTGATGTTGGTTAACATTAGCACCCTTCCTGCCATTTTACTGGCAGCTTTACTCGGTTACCTGTTTGCCTGTATAGGGTTTAGTGTGATGCATGATGCCAATCACGGCAGTTATAGTCCCAATACAAAACTAAACGACGTTATCGGGCTGATCTCTGCCAATGGATTAGGTGCAAGCGCATATTTCTGGAAGCAAAAGCACAACATCATTCATCATACCTATACCAATGTTGATGGAATTGATGATGACATTGCTAAAAGTCCCATCATTCGTCAATGCGAAACACAAAAATGGGTTCCTGCTCACCAGGTTCAACATTTATACCTGCCATTCATTTATTCTCTTTCTTCCATTTTCTGGATCTTCTTTATGGATTTCGCAAAATATTTCGGGCGCAAAATATATACCACGGAAGCCTGGAAATTATCTTTTAAAAATCACGTGATCTTCTGGGCTACCAAAATATGGTACCTTGCAGTATTCATCGTTGTACCTATCATTGTTTGGGGTTGGGCAGGATGGCTGATCGGTTTTTTTGTAGCCAATGCTGCCATGGGCATTACACTTTCATTTGTTTTTCAATTGGCACACGTGGTTGAAAATACAGAGTTTGAACATGTTCCCCTTGATGAAACCAAACACCTGGAAACGGCATGGGCAGAGCACCAGATCAAAACATCATCCAATTTTGCAATGGACAATAAAGTGATCTCCTGGTTTGTGGGTGGATTGAACTTCCAGATAGAACATCACCTTTTCCCGAGAATCAGCCATGTGCATTATCCGGAGATCAGTAAAATTGTCCAGGAAAAATGTAAAGAATTTAATCTTCCATATAATCAATATCCAACCTTGACGCAAGCATTGGCTTCTCATTTCAGGGTGATGCGTCAACTGGGTAAACGACCCGCTGCCATGAGCTTGCAGGCACAAGCTGCCTGAACTAAGGTTTATACCGGGCTTCCTGGAAAATGATCTCTGCATCGCTCTTCATCAAATCTGGAAGTTTTGTATCCGGCTTTTTTTTCATGTATTGCTTAACGATTTGCCAGCCGGCAAAGGAACCAATATTACCCGGCGATGATTCGCCCAGTTCCTGTGTTTTTGGTCCTTCTCCAATATAATTTTTGATCACATTATTGTCGATCGTTTGCAGGAAATTATTCTGTACAAACAGGTCCCATATCTGTGTTTCGTGCTCGTAACAATCTTTCAATTGTTTCTGCGTATACCCGATGAGTTTATATTCATCCGTTTCGGGAAGTAACCTGCTGAGCATATATAGTCTTTTGCCTTTTTCCACCATTTGATATACCAGGCTTTTATCTTCCGACTTTTCGGGATACATATCCAGCACGATATTTTTCATGCAGTTAACTGAAATGTATTCTGGCGTAAAACGGTTGGTAATGTATTGCGGATAGGTTTCCTGCACCCAGGTAGTTTTGTACTGCGAAAAATTACTGCCAAGATGTTGATGTAAACCCACTACCAATGCATCTTCGGTAAGGATATCGCCATATCCATCAAGTGGTCCGATATAGGTAATGATCTCCCTGGGCGCTTTATAGGCCGGGTAATAATGTTTTACATAGCGGATGCCTTGTTTTATTTCCTTTTCATACGGGCTAAAATCATTAAATATTTTTTCTGCCGAATCGTACAGGTTTCTATAGGAAGAAACAAATCCATACACATATTGGCTCACTGAATCGGCACTCCACCTTGGATCTGCATTCAGGATGCTGCTTAAAAAATGTTCGCCAAAAGATGGATAGGAACCGATGAGTTTATCTAAGGCTGGCGTGCGTTGAGTGGAATCGATCAAAAACAGTTCCTTTTCAAACCTGCGGGTGACGAGGTTTACGGATATGTTTGATACATCGGGCCGGCTGGGTTCGTTGTTGCAGGACAAAAACAAAACAATCATTAACAAACATATTGTCAAACGCATAAATGAATAATTTAACTTTACAAAAGAAAAGCTTTTATCGGTAAGTATAAAGTTAAATACCACGCAGGCATTGAGTATGAAAATATTTTTGGCGCAGCAGAATTATCACATCGGCAATTTCGAATACAACACAAGGAAAATGAAGGAAGCCATCAGGCAGGCCCGGGAAGACGGTGCCCACCTGGTAGTATTCAGTGAGCTTTCCGTATGCGGGTATCCTCCCCGCGACTTTCTATATTTCAATGATTTTATCAATGCCTGTTATGCTTCTATTGATGAGATATGCAGCGAGGCCAATGGCATTGCTGTACTTGTAGGAGCGCCGCATCGCAATCCCGTTACAGAAGGGAAGAACCTGTTTAATGCGGCATATTTCCTGGCCGATGGGGAAATCAAACAGGTCATTCATAAAACCTGCCTGCCTACCTATGATGTATTTGATGAGGACCGTTATTTTGAACCCGCCAATGAATGGAATGTTGTTGAATACATGGGCCGGCGTATAGCGGTCACCGTTTGTGAAGACATCTGGAACCTTGGCAATGATCCTTTATACCGTGTTTGCCCGATGGATATGCTGATGGAGCATCAACCTGATCTCATGATAAACCTTTCGGCATCGCCGTTTGATTATACCCATGATGCAGATCGCAAGGCGGCAGTGAAAGCAAATGTGCTGAAGTATGGTTTGCCCATGTTCTATTGCAACGGGGTTGGAAGCCAGACAGAGATCGTGTTTGATGGAACATCATTGGTGTTCGACAAACACGCAAATCTTTGTGGGAGGCTTGCCAGTTTTGAAGAAGACATGCAATCATTCGTGTTAAACAACGATGGAAGTATAGATGCGCCCATACTGGAAAAGGCAAATGCAATCAGTGACCAGGAGCTGAACCCGGTTCAACTGGAAGCAGAACTGCACATCGACCAGATTTATGAAGCCCTCATCATGGGCATCAAAGATTATTTTAACAAGATGGGTTTTAAAAAAGCCATCCTCGGCAGTAGTGGTGGAATTGACAGTGCCGTAACACTTGCGCTGGCCTGTGAAGCACTAGGTAAAGAAAATGTTATGGCGGTGCTGATGCCATCGCCTTATTCAACGGGTCATTCGGTAGACGATGCCCGGCAGTTAAGTGAAAACCTGGGCAATCCATATCACATCTTACCCATCAAAAATATTTATGAATCTTTCCTGGATGAATTGAAACCCATTTTTGGAGACTTGCCTTTTAGCATCGCAGAAGAAAATATACAAAGCCGTACCAGGGGAAACCTGCTGATGGCCATTGCCAATAAATTCAACTATATCTTATTAAACACATCCAACAAAAGCGAATTGTCAACCGGCTACGGAACCCTGTATGGTGATATGGCCGGTGGGTTAGGCGTGCTAGGCGATTGTTATAAATTGCAGATATATGCGCTGGCCCGTTACATCAACAAGGAAAAAGAGATCATCCCGGTAAATATCATCCACAAAGCGCCTAGTGCAGAATTGAGGCCTAACCAGAAAGACAGTGATAGTTTACCGGATTATGAGATCCTGGATACCTTACTCTACCAATATATTGAGCAAAGTAAAGGTCCTGATGAGATCAAGGCACAAGGTTTTGATGCAGCATTGGTAGATCGTGTATTGAAAATGGTGAACGTAAATGAATATAAACGCAACCAGTTTTGCCCCATCATACGCATTTCACCAAAGGCCTTTGGTGTAGGGAGAAGGATGCCGATCGTTGGAAAATACCTGTCATAAAAATTTACGAAGCGAAATGAACTTAAAAAGGGTTAATTAGCATGGCAAAGACCCTTTAATTTAACAAAGATTTTCGGGTACATCAATCCGGCAGCATTTTTGATTTACCCAATGTTCGTATTTTGTGCTTTGCTTCTGCTGAATATGAATTGCAGGGGTAGATCTGGAAATCATCTTGAAAACCGAGTATTAAAACCAAATAGTTTCTATGATACAAACTGCAGAAGATATCCGTCTGTTGAATGAGAAGATAACCCATGCATCGGGATTTGTTTCCCGGATACATGATGAATTGGGAAAAGTGATCGTGGGCCAGCAAATAATGATTGAAAGGTTGCTCATTGGCCTGCTCAGCAATGGCCATGTATTACTTGAAGGTGTTCCCGGGCTGGCAAAGACCTTATCTATTAAATCGCTTTCGCAGGCTATTCATGCGCAATTCAGCCGTATTCAGTTTACACCCGATCTGTTACCTGCCGATGTGGTGGGAACCATGATATACAACCAGGCGAAGAACGAGTTTTTTGTTCGCAAGGGCCCCATATTTGCAAACTTTATCCTGGCCGATGAGATCAACAGGGCGCCGGCCAAAGTGCAGAGTGCTTTGCTTGAAGCGATGCAGGAACGACAGGTAACCATTGGCGATACCAGTTATAAACTACAGGAACCATTCCTGGTGTTGGCCACGCAGAACCCGATTGAGCAGGAAGGCACCTACCCGTTACCGGAAGCCCAGGTAGATCGTTTCATGCTTAAAGTGGTGATCAGCTATCCCACAAAACTTGAAGAGCAACTTATCATTCGCCAAAATACACTTGGGCTGGAAACACCTGTGATAAACCCGGTTGCCTCCACAACGGAGATACTCAATGCCAAAGAACTGGTACGCCAGGTTTACCTCGATGAAAAGGTGGAGAATTATATCCTTGATATTGTATTTGCTACCCGCTTTCCAGAAAAATATAATCTCGCTAAATTAAAACCGCTGATCAGTTTCGGTGGATCACCGAGGGCCAGTATTAACCTGGCACTTGCTTCCAAGGCACATGCCTTTTTAAACAAAAGGGGATACGTGATACCTGAAGATGTAAGGGCTATCTGTAAAGATGTGCTTCGTCACCGTATTGGTTTAACCTATGAAGCTGAAGCTGAAAGTGTAGATGTGGTGCAGGTGATCGATGAAATTCTGAAAACAGTGAATGTGCCATAATGCATGGTTGGGCGTTTATAGGTAAACGTTATATATTCCCATTCATTCATCACAGAACGATTTCTCATTAGAAACTACTTATTATTTAGCATTTGCTGACAACCACCGAAATATTAAAAAAGGTAAAAGAGCTTGAGATCAAAAGCAAGAAGATCACTACGCATCTTTTTACGGGAGAGTATCATTCTGCTTTCAAGGGCAAGGGTATGAGTTTCCGGGAAGTGAGGGAATATACGGCTGGTGATGATGTGCGGTTTATCGACTGGAATGTGAGCGCCCGTTTTTCACATCCATTTACCAAATTATTTGAGGAAGAAAGGGAGTTGAACCTGATGCTGCTGATCGATACCAGTACCAGCAATTTATTCGGCACCATGGGCAGGCGAAAAAAAGACCTGATCACTGAAATGGCTGCTGTACTCACGTTCAGTGCTGTAAGCAACAACGATAAAGTAGGGGTGATCTTTTTCAGCAATAAAATCGAAAAATACATTCCTCCGAAAAAAGGAAGGCAACATGCATTATTCATTGTTCGTGAACTGCTGACGATGGAACCTAAAACAAATGGCACCAACCTGGATGCAGCCATTAAGTACTTTAATAACACCACCGGTCAGAAGAGCATTGCTTTTTTACTGAGTGATTTCCTCGACACCGGTTATGACAACGACCTGAAAGTGATCGGCAAGAAGCACGATGTGATCGGGATCAAAGTGTATGATAAAATGGACATGCAGTTACCGGATGCAGGATTGCTCCAGGTAGAAGATGCAGAAACAGGGCAAACGAAGTGGATCGACAGCAGCAGTGAAGTAGTGCGGTATAATTACCAGCAGTATTTTTTTCAGCAAACCGATACCTGTAAAAGATATTTTCGCAGTGCCGGCGCTGACCTGCTGCATGTGCGTACCGATGAAGATTATGTAAAGATCCTTCAGAAGTTTTTTTTGAAGAGAAAGTAAATCATGTTGCCAAACCACGGATGATCAAACGAACGCATATATATCCCTTGTTTCTTACCCTGGTAATTTTCCTGTCGGCATTTTGCGGCCAGGCACAGCAGGTGGGTACCAAGATCGACCGTAACCAGATCCTGATCGGGGAGCGGATACGCTACGACGTTATGATCAGTATTCCGGAGCCGGGATATTCTGTGCAATTTGATATGCCCGAAAATATTCCTCATTTTGATGTTGTAGATCCTGGAAAGTTTGATACCACCGGCGACAATGGCAGCTATTCCCTTCACCGCGAAATTGTTTTCACCAGTTTTGATTCAGGTGCCTGGCATATTCCATCTTTTCCCGTTACGCTGGTTAAGAATAACAGCTACAAAAAATTCCTGACCGATTCGGTGTTGGTCAATGTTGGTTATTCTCCAGCCGATAGTACAAACCAGTTAAGGGATATTAAACCGGTGATGGAAGTACCCGAACCCGACTATTTCTGGTATTATGTGGCAGCCGCATTGCTGTTGCTGTTGATCATTGGGTTAATTGTTTATTTTATTAAGACCGCTAAGAAAAAATCACCATTCCCTGGAATGGATGCTGCGTTGAAGCCTTTTGATGAAGCAATGGCAGAGCTGGAAAAACTTAAAGCCTTAAATCTCTCCAATGCGGAGGAAGTGAAAAAATATCATACAGGACTTTCGTATATACTAAAACGTTATTACAGCAGGATGAACCGGGCAGATTACCTGAATACAACCACCAGTGATTTTCTTGTTAACCTGAAGGAATGGCAACCGGGTGAACCGGATGTTTTATCGAAGACGGCCGAATCATTGCGAATAGGCAATGCCGTTAAATTTGCCAAATTCGTACCAACTGTACCGGAAAGTGAACAATGCCTGGAAGTGACGAGGAACTGTATCGAAAGTTCGGCTAAACAGAATCAACAACCCAAACAATAATATCCATTTTGATAGTAGATTATTTCAATAATATACATTTTACGCAACCATGGGTATTTGGTTTGTTTATCATTTTTCCAATTCTGATCTACTGGTATATTCGCAAAAGCGGCCGGCGTAATTCTTCTTTAAAATTATCAACGGCAGCTGCGCCAGGCCTGGGTTCGTGGAAAACAAGTTTCAGGCATTTGCCTTTTATTTTTCGATTATTAAGTCTTGGCTTTATCATAACTGCATTGGCCAACCCGCAGGTGCAAAACCAGGAGCAGCATGCCGAAGGAGAGGGAATCGACATTGTATTGTGTATTGATGTAAGCGGAAGTATGACCGCACAGGATTTTACGCCCAACAGGCTGGAAGCGGCTAAAAAAGTAGCGGCCGATTTTGTAAAGAAACGCGTGACCGATCGCATTGGTATTGTGATTTTTTCGGGCGAAAGTTTTACGCAATGCCCGTTAACCACCGATTACAATGTGGTGCTGGCAGCCATCGATAATATTCACAATGGATTGCTCGAAGATGGTACGGCGATAGGCTCCGGACTGTCAACTAGTGTTGACAGGTTAAGAAATAGTTCATCAAAATCAAAAGTAGTACTCTTGTTAACGGATGGTGAGAACAATGGTGGACTTATAGATCCCAAAACGGCCAAAGAGATTGCAAAAGCATTTGGCATAAAAGTGTATACCATTGGGATGGGATCGGATGGCTATGCACCACAACCGGTAAATACAGATATAGGCGTAGTGATGCAGAATGAAAAAGTTTCCATCGATGAAAACCTGCTCAGGGAAATTGCAGGGGAAACCGGCGGAAAATATTTCAGGGCCAGGGACAATCAAAGTCTTTCGAGCATTTACCAGTTTATTGATGAACTGGAGAAGTCAAAAGTAGAACTCATCAGTACGATCCGTTTCCAGGATAAATTTTTCCCCTTTGTGCTGGCTGCACTTTTTTTCCTGCTGCTGGAGATCATTATAAACTATACCATCTTTAGGAAATTTCCATAGAAGCCTTTTGGTCTATGCTGCTTTGCCCGGCTACCTGGATGAATTTGTTTCCCCATTATTTGTTGAATACAACCATGGCTGGCCTGCATCTGCCCGTACTTTATTATCTTGCAAACATGCAGGCAACGGTTTATAAATCTACAGGAAGCTGGTACATTGTTAAAAATAGTACGGGCCAGTTTTATGATGCCCGCATAAAAGGAAAATTCAAGATCGACCAGATCACTTCTACCAACCCCATTGCAGTAGGCGATATCGTAGAAATAGAAAATGAAACCGATACTGAAAGTACGGTCATCACGGAGATCTATGAACGAAGAAATTATATCAACCGGGTATCTCCCCATAATAAGAATCAGCATCATATTGTGGCAGCCAACCTTGATCAATCGTTGCTCTTCGCCACTTTAAAGGAACCCAAAACATCCCTTGGCTTTATTGACCGTTTCCTCGTTATTTCGGAAGCTTACCGGGTACCCGCCATCGTTGTATTCAATAAATCGGACCTGTATGGAAAAAAGGAAATTGAGAAAATGGAACTCATCAGGAGCATTTATGAACCCATTGGTTATACCATTATGGAGATGAGCATAGAAAAAAATATCGGGGTAGAGGAAGTAAAGATTTTGTTGAAAGATAAGATCACTTTGCTGAGCGGCCATTCGGGTGTTGGAAAATCTTCTTTTATCAATATTATCTTTCCTGAACTGAAACTAAAAACACAGGATGTGAGTGGATGGAGTGGAAAGGGACTACATACCACCACGTTTGCGGAGATGTTTGACCTGTCGTTTGGCGGACAGGTAATTGATACTCCCGGAATAAGGGAGATGGGGTTGGTAGACATCTCCAAACAGGAGCTGGCACATTATTTCCCCGAGATGCGGGCGGTGATGAATGACTGCCGTTTCAACAATTGCATGCACCTGGATGAGCCTGGTTGCGCCGTAAAAAATGCGGTCAATGAAGGCCGCATTCATGCAGAGCGATACATCAGCTATTTAAATATCCGGGATACTATTTTGGAAAAAACTTATTGAACGTTTCGTACATCACCGCCCCCGATGACAAGGTTCATTAAAAAACCTGCCTCTGTAAAAAATGGGCAACTTCCATTACAGCTTTATTGTCGTTCTTTTTGCTGTTTACCTGCTGCGGAAAAATACTCACACCATTGAAGATGTTGTAATGCAGGGTGAGGAACTGACCTTTGTACTTGAAATCCCAGTCGAGTGTATCGCTGTCATCTACCTGGTTCAGGAAGATCACCTGCAACTGGTCGGCCAACGTATTGGCAATAGCGTAGAACTTTGAAATGCCACAATTGTCATCAATGACAGCTTCAGTGGCGCCTGTTTGGGTTTTTAATTGGTAGCTCATACTCTTGGGTTTAAATGGGTAAGGGTTTTATGATAAGCGTTTGCTGGTTTTGCTTCCGGATTATATACATCGAACACCCACTCTATGCCCATTTATTGGCTACCTGCTAACAGGCATCAATAAACTTTTCTGCCACCTTTGTATTTCGACTTCTTACTCGCCTTCATGGCTTTTTCATCACCTGCTGCAATTCGTTCAGCACCTACGGCCGCACCACTTGTTTTACAGCCTAATTTTTCTTTTTTCTGAAAGATGAAACACCCTGTTAACAGGGAAACAACAAAAGTTGCCAGTATAATTTTTTTCATCTTTTAAAGTTAGTACTTGTTTTTTACATTTAAAACGGCACCACTCTATTTCACAGATCTTTGAACCACTTGCTGTATTTAAGATAATTCCCGGCAATCCTGTTGATCTCGCCATGGATCAGCTCCTGGCTCACGTCTTTCACTTTTTTAGCAGGAACACCAGCGTAGATAGATCCTGGTTCTACAACCGTTCCTTCCAGTACAACGGCTCCTGCGGCAATGATGCTGTTGCTGCCGATCTGGGCATTGTCCATGACGATCGCACCCATGCCAACCAGCACATTGTCCTGTATAACGCATCCATGTACGATTGCATTGTGTCCGATGCTCACATTATTTCCGATGATTGCTTTCGTTTTTTCAAAAGTGCAATGGATCACGGCTCCATCCTGCACGTTTACCTTATTGCCCATTCGGATGCTGTTCACATCGCCCCGGATCACGGCATTGAACCACACACTACACTCGTTGCCCATTATTACATCACCAACAATCGTGGCATTTGGTGCTATGAAACAATCATCGCCCATTTCGGGGCTGATACCATTTACCGGGAAAAGGATTGGCATATTTTAAATTTTAAAGGATGAACAGATGGTTTCCAAACGTGCAATTTGCATGCAGGCTTTACACTAATTTCGCATTATATTTTCAAACAGCGGCAATCATGAATAACCGGCAATTATTTTTACAACATGTTGGACAAACCTCAGCAGCTCCTCTATGTTTAAACATTGTGCATGCAGAAGGGAGCCGGATGCGGGATGCAGATGGGAAAGAGTACATCGACCTCATCGCCGGGATAAGTGTTTGTAATGTAGGTCATCGACATCCTGCCGTTATTGAGGCCATTAAAAAGCAAGCTGATGATTACCTGCACATCATGGTGTATGGTGAGCTGGTTGAAAATCCACAAGTGGCCTATGCGAAATTGTTAACCGATCATCTACCCGCATCCTTAAACGCAGTTTTTTATACGGCCAGTGGTAGTGAAGCAACTGAAGGTGCCATGAAATTGGCCAAGCGTTACACTGGTAGAACACAAATCGTTTCATTTAAAAATTCCTATCACGGTAGTACGCAGGGCGCCTTAAGTGTGATGGGGAGTGAATACTGGCAACAGGCTTTTAGGCCGTTGCTGCCTGGCATCGTTCAACTTTCATACAATTCGTTTGAAGACATTGATCAGATCACCGAACAAACAGCCTGTGTGATTGCAGAAACCATACAGGCCGAAGCAGGTGTAAACTTACCTCGGAATAATTGGTTAAAGGCCTTGCGGGCAAAATGTACCGAAACAGGAACTTTGCTGGTGCTGGATGAGATACAATGCGGCTTTGGCCGCAATGGCACCCTCTGGGCTTTTGAACAATTTGACGTGGTGCCCGATATTTTATTGCTGGGTAAAGCCCTTGGCGGCGGCATGCCGTTAGGAGCGTTTGTGTCGGATAAAAAGATCATGGATTCTTTTACTCATAACCCCGTGCTGGGACATATTAATACGTTTGGTGGTCACCCGGTTTGTTGTGCTGCAGGGTTAGCGGCTTTTGAAGTGTTGCTACGAGACATTAGTATGGCAGATGTGCAAAGAAAAGAAGCGTTGTTCAGGTCATTGCTAACGCATCCGCGTATACGCAGTATTCATAGCCGTGGATTGATGATGGCGGTTGAGCTGGATGATTTTGATACGAATAAAAAACTGATCGACCGGTTAATTGCTTCCACAGCAGGTCAGCCCGGAGTATTTACCGATTGGTTCCTGTTTGCCCCTCAATCGCTGAGGATCGCACCACCACTCAATATCCCGGATGAGGATATTCGCATCGCCTGCCAGGCCATTCACGCCATATTAGATACATTGTAAAAGAGATAATGGTACAGCTTATTTAACTGCGTTTGCAGCTCGAATGTCGTTGTTCAACATAGCAGAAAAAATAGTAGCGCCATCATTGTTCATGTGCGTAGCATCTTTCCATAATATTTCTGATTGAAGCTCGGGCAACGGATCAATGTTTGCAAAATCATAGATTTCCGTCACGCCATTTTTTTGTAGCAATGAACTGATCATCTCGTAACCAGGCTGCAGGTAAAGCATGTTTCTATAAGCGGGAGGGTACACTACAGCCAGGCGAATATTATTTTCTTTACAGGTTTTTGCAATGCTAACCAGTGCATCCATCTTGATCCTGGAATAAGTATGTTTCCTGTTAAGGTCGGCAATGGGTTGTAGGCCAACAGTATCAAGTATTCCAGTCAATCCCTCAAATCCCTGGTTATTTTTTATTGTATTTCGCTTTGTATAATTGTACAGGATATTCAGCAGTTTTCCATTGAACCGATATGTATGCAGCAGTAGTTTGATGCGTTCTGCAAAACCGGCATGCGCATGTATATAATCATTCAAAGCTTTTGAATCACCGATAAAGGGATATAATGCAGAAATTTCAGGGATGATATTTTCTTCTTCAAGGGTGAAATAAGGATAAGCGTCTACCTGCAGTATGACCATCTTTGGTACTACATTTTTACTGATAAGAAGTTGCAGCAGCAGGCTGTTGTAGATTAGTCCGCCGGTTCCATTGATGCCGGCATTGAATCCATTGCCACCATACACATTGGTTAGTAGGGAAGGATTGATATGATGTTTTGCCCGGGATGAACCCATGATCAGGAAAGCTGTATTTTTTTTCTGTTGAATGAGGTAATTCACCGATCCGCCACTCTCACCACTAAGCGTATGCGAAAAAACCGTTTTGCTGAAAAACCAGGCAATAACCCGGTCTGTGATCAACAGGATCAACAGGATGATGGCTATTTTGCTGATTATTTTTTTCATGATTAAAATTGGAAATAAATGAATTGGCTGCCGGTGGAATTTCCAAAAAACAGGATCAGGAATATAAATGCCAGGGTAAAGGCTGATAATACCCAATCTCCCTTCTTTCGCTGAAACAACTCGTCGAATGAATATTTACGGAATACAAAATATTCGGCTGCCAATAAAATAGATATACCCAGGATGATGGATGAAAACACATTGATGTCGAGGAATTGAAAACTACCGGCATTAAATTGAGTGAATATTTTTTTGATGATGGTAGTGGCCTGTTCGAAACTGATGGCCCGGAAAAAGATCCAGGAAAAACTGATCAGGCAAAATACATAGATCACCCGTATAAATTTCATGATGAAATACTTTGGTTTGAAAGCCGGGAGGTTAATGGCCTTTTCAAACGACAGGTATAGGCCGTTGATGCCACCCCAAATGATGAAGTTCCAGGATGCGCCATGCCAGAATCCTCCAAGCAGCATGGTAAACATGAGATTGCGGTATGTCTTTAATTTTCCGTACCGGCTTCCGCCGAACGATATGTACAGGTAATCGCGAAGCCATGAGGAAAGGGAGATATGCCATCTTCGCCAGAACTCGGTAATGTCTTTTGAGAAATAGGGTATCCTGAAATTTTCTTTGAAGCGAAAGCCCATCATGCGGGCAATGCCGATGGCCATATCGGAGTACCCGGAAAAATCACAATAAATTTGAATGGCAAATAAAAACGTACCTACCAGTAACATGCAGCCTGGTTGATGCTGGTAATTATTATAAGTTGCATCAACATAAATGCTGGCAATATCAGCAACCATTACTTTTTTAAAAAGTCCCCAGAAAAAGCGATGAAAGCCAACTGAAAAATCCTGGTAAGTGATGGTATGATCACATTTTTTTAATTGCGGCAACAGGTTATTGGCTCTTTCAATTGGCCCTGCCACCAATTGGGGAAACATCATCACAAAGTTAGAATAGGTAAGCAGGTCTCTTTCGGCTTTAATATTTCCGCGGTATACTTCTATCACATAGCTCAGGCTTTGAAAGGTATGAAAGGAAAGTCCGATCGGCAGAATGATCTCCCAGTTATCAATTTGATGAAAGCCGGCTGCATTAAAATTATCGATGAAAAAATTATGGTATTTAAAGATGAACAACACGAGGCAGGTATTGATGATGCCAAACAGCAGGTGTGCTTTTTTGGCTTTTTGGGAAATATCATCCTCTATCTTTTTTGCTGCATAATAATCAATAAGAATGGTCAGGAACAATATCAGTACATATACAGGGATGAACCACATGTAAAAAATGCAGCTGGCGATGAACAGCAGGATCTTCCTGTTTTTTCCATTGAGAAAATAGAATAATGGAAAAAATATGCAGAAGAAAACCAGGAATACGATCGAATTAAACAGCATTTGGTTGTTTTAAGCAGATAGCATGCAATATGGATTGTATTCCGGATTTGTGCAAATAACATTTCCTTGTTCAATCAGCAGCCAAACATTTTCTTATAGGGAAGATATGAATTTGGAACATTTCACCGAATAATTTTATCCTCGTTCTCCTGGAAGCTACACCCGGGGCTCATTAGCAGGTCACTTAAGTGAACTGGCTCATAAATGGGTCCTTTGCACTTTTTCATTTGTTAAATTCTTCTCATTACAATAATATTATTTGCATTTATGGCTCCTGCTTATTTACTTTGTATTTCAAAGCGCTTTTTATGAATGAACAACAGCAATCATTACAGGAACTGCAGCACATCAAGAAGATGATGGAACGCAGCAGTCGTTTTATCAGCCTCAGTGGGTTAAGTGGGGTAGGCGCAGGCGTTGCTGCATTAATAGGAGCGTGGCTGGCTTATCCTTATGTATTCGGTTTAAAAGATAACATCATCAATGATACGGCGGTTATTACCCTGGCCATGGCAGAAGATTACCGGGTCATCCTGTATACTTATCTTTTCTGGATCGCGGCAGGTACATTCCTGGCTGCTTTATTGAGTGCATTCTTTTTCACCTGGATCAAGAGCAGGAAAGAAGGGATACCCATTTGGGGTGTTACGGCACGGCGTTTAATGGTGAATGTGAGTATACCGTTATTGGTGGGCGCAGTATTCCTGTTCAGGCTTTTGCAATTCCAGGCATATGAGCTTATAGCCCCGGGTTGCCTGCTTTTTTATGGGTTAGCGCTCATCAATGCCAGTAAGTATACATTGGCGGAGATCCGTTACCTCGGGTATGCGCAGTTATTACTGGGAATGATCAATCTCTGGTATGTGGGCTATGGTTTGTATTTTTGGGCAGCTGGTTTCGGTGTACTCCACATTGTGTATGGCGTGTACATGTGGTGGAAGTATGAAAGCAAATCTTAACGGGAATAATGCCGGTAGAATGTTTTAAATTAAAATGAATGGTTAACCCGATCGATAATTTAAATAAGTTGTTTGATAGCCGTGTAAGACTTGGCATCCTGAGTGTGCTCATGGTAAATGAATCGGTGAATTTTAATAACCTGAAAGAGTTGATGTCCATCACTGATGGTAACCTGGCCAGCCATTTAAAAGCGCTTGAAGAGCATAAGATCATCAAAGTAGAGAAAGGATTTATCGGGCGAAAGACCAATACAACTTATATGATCACCAAAGCAGGAGAGAAAGCTTTTAAGTCACACCTTGAAGCGTTGGAAATAATGATCCGGGCCACAAAATAATTTTTTTGTCATTACACTTTGAAAAACAAAGCACTTTTAAATAGTTATTAAAACTGATTAAACAATTCGTATGTACCAACATGTAAAAAAATGGCGATCAGCATTCCTTGTTTATCTCACACACCAGATGGCATTGCCCCTGTTGAAACTGATTCGCAAACCGGAAATATTTCCCTATACGGCTGAACAGTTGGCTCATTTTCCTGCGGGTACACTAGGGAACGACCTCGCCATTTTTTTACACAAGAAACAACTGGCATTATTGCCCTACTATGCCCGGCACGATATGAAGCATATCCTGCTGGAGTACGACACCACCGACGAAGGAGAAGGCTGCCTGCAATGCTTTATGCTGGGTAACCGGCATGTATCCATCCCGGTTATAGCTACTGTACTGTATTGTTTTGCGACGATGCCTGAGCATTGGAAGAAATTTGCGGCTGCTTACAAAAATGGCAGGCAGGCGCCACCGATAGCCGGGTGGAAGTGGTTCGACATATTGACAGAACCAACTGCTGATCTGCAACAAATGATTCATAAAAAATAAATTTAAAATTATGAACAGAAATTGGTTTGCCAAAACGGGATGGATATATGTTCCCGTTCACTTTATGGGATACTTTATAACGCTCCTTGCCATCCTGTTTTTGATCCCGGTTGCCTCGGCCATTTTTCGCAATGGTCATTCAGTAACCGAAGATCTCTACCAGCTTTTTGTTTATGGCAGTTGTACATGCTTTTGGTGGAAATGGATCGCAGAAAAAACAAGTTAACTTTTTAAATATGACAAAATTGATCAGGTCTTTTGGAAATGCACTGCGAGGGTTGAGAAGTTGCTTTACTTCTGAAATAAATTTCAGGATTCATATAGTGGTAACGATACTGGTCATTGCTGCAGGCGTGTATTATCAAATCAGTAGTAAAGAATGGATCATATTGACCTGGAGCATTTGCGGGGTGCTTGCATTTGAATTGATGAATACGGCTATTGAAAAATTATGTAACCTGGTTTATCATGGTCGCCATGAGGGAATTAAAATAATAAAGGACATGGCTGCTGCTGCTGTTCTGTTATCGGCATTGGCCGCAGTAGTTTCCGGCGCCATTATTTTCCTGCCTAAAATATTTCTTTCCCTTTTTTAAAACAACTTGTATGAATACACGAAGATCTTTAAATCGCCTGTTAGCCATTACATTTTCATTTATATGTGTAATGATCCTCTGCAGGGTTTTCTACATGCACAACCTTCGTCATGTATTCCTGGTATGGAATATATTCCTGGCCTGGATTCCTTACATACTCAGCCAGTATTTTAAACAATACCGTACCAGTCAGTCCTGGAAACAGGCATTCCTTTTTGGAAGCTGGCTATTGTTTTTCCCCAATGCATTA
>JAKQKY010000394.1 GCA_029560415.1 Bacteroidota bacterium
TGTGAAGAAACGATCATCATCCGAACTTCGTGGGTCTATAGCCGTTATGGAAAGAATTTTGTGAAAACGATGACGAGGCTGATGGCAGAAAAAGAATCGATTGCTGTGGTCAGCGACCAGTTTGGTGCTCCAACTTACGCGGCCGACCTGGCTGAAGCCATCCTGCAGATCATCAGCAGGTTTGAAAAACCGGCTTCCGGCATTTATCATTATTCAAACCTGGGACTCATCAGTTGGTTTGATTTTGCCCTGGCCATTAAACAAATAAGTAATAGTAACTGCGTTGTAAATCCGATTGAAACGGCCGCCTATCCCACCCCTGCAAAACGGCCACATTATTCTGTCCTCGACTCTACGAAATTCAGGTCAACCTTTGGCATTGATATTCCGGACTGGAAATCCAGTCTTGAAAAATGCATGACATTGCTCAATCAGCAATAGCACTAACATTCATTCGGAAAACTACCATCAACCGGCCATTATTGATTATTGCTGATCAGTATTTTTTTAGAGTACTGTAATTCTTCACTCACAATTTGTATAATGTATATACCTCCTGCCAAAACAGGTAATGAAAGATTATAACGGCTACTGTTATTCGCTAATTGAGCATTTTTGATCAATTGGCCATTGCTGCCGTATAATTTGATATTTGCATGATCCTGCGGTTTTTTGAAATTGATTTGAATGGAATGATTGGCAGGGTTATATATGGTAGTCACCAGGTCTTCGTTGTTTATAAATACAGGCACCACTTCAGAATAGGTACTTTGTCCATCGAAATCTACCTGCTTTAAACGGTAGTAATTCATCCCGGTATATGGATCATGGTCTGTCAATGCATAATTATGCGGAAGTACGGTTGTGCCGTGTCCTGCCACATTTCGAATGCCGGTAAAATGGATGGCATCATTGCTTCTTTCTACGGTAAAATAATTGTTGTTATATTCGGCTGACGTTTGCCAGTTCAGGAAAACTTCCCGGTTGCGTAAGGTAGCAGTGAAGTTAACCAGTGTAACGGGTACCGTACAGGTTACAACGATGCCTGCATCAATATTGGTAATACTCGCACCTGCTGGAACATTGAAATTTGTGCTCCTGCCATCTACATCTGCTTTGCTGTTGTTGTTAGCTGCAGTTCCTCCCACATTTTGTTCTGTAAAATCAAAACCGGCGGGTTTGCTGAAGATCACATAATATCCATTCCCAGGCTGCACATCGGTGAATTGATAAAATCCATTGGCATCTGTAAGCGTTGATGCTACATTAAAACCAACATTATTATACAGATTTACAGTCATGCCTGCAACACCTAATTCATCGGGGTCCTGCAACCCATCTGAGTTTGTATCATACCACAAATAATCCCCGATGATGGCAAGTGGCGGGCAAATATTCACCACCAGGCTTGCGGTGGCAGTATTACTGCAGCCAGTCACATTATCTGTAATCTGCAATACATATTGAGTAATGCCTGTATTGAGAATGGTTATTTGGGGCGACAAAATATTTACATTACTCAAGCTGCCATTGTTTGGAGACCATAGGTAAGAATAGTTGCCCGGCGGATTGATCACTGGATTAAAGGAAGGACTGCTGCCACCAAGACAGGCGGTTACAGTAGGAATATTAACCTGTGCTGCCGGCAAAGGATTTACCCCAATGACCACATCGGCGGTGGCAATGCAGCCTATAAAATTTGTTGCGGTAAGTGTGTATACGGTTGAAACTGCCCCTACACATGCCTGTGGGTTTGCAATATTTGGATCTGATAAACCTGTTGAAGGTGTCCATTGGTATTGAACGCCCGGAAGAGGATTTGTGCCAATCTGTACACAACTATTCTGGCAAACAGTAGGGCCGTTGATAACGGGCAACAGTGAATCAATAACCCTGATGATCACAATATCGGTAGCCGAACAGGAAACATTGTTATCGGTCTTGATCAATGTATAAGAAAAAACACCTCCTGTAGTTCCCGTGAATAAAGGGTTAGGGCTGGTAGGGTCATCCAGGTTCGTGGATGGGCTCCAGCTATAAGTAATGCCCGGGCCACTTGTATTGGTAGCGCTACCAATGAGGGTTGACCCATCTTTACAAATCGTTTTATCCGGGCCAGCGTTGGGCAGGCTGATCTGTGGAATGATCTGCATGGTATCCCTGTACTGGCATCCATTGAGATCTTTAACCAATAGGGTAAACGTTACCGTTACATTTGGTGGCGGGCTTAGTGTATTCGGGTTTGCTATTAACGCATTGCTTACCAGCTGTTGTGGCAGCCAATTGTATGTTGCCATGTTGGGTGGAGCTGCATTGCCAAGGGCAAAGGCACCATTGGCCGGGCAGTAAGGAATATCGGGCATACTGAAAAATGCATTCCCAACGGTAACGGTTAACTGGTCGGATGCAGTAGCACCGCATGAACCTGGGAAAGTGGCCACAACAGTATATGTTGTAGTTACTGTTGGATTTGCCAGCGGTTGTGCAATGTTTGCATTGTTCAGCCCTGTTGCAGGCGACCATTGATAGCTTACACCTGGAATAGCCGTATTCCCGATTAACACTGAATTTCCCTTGCAAATAAAGGTATCCGGTGCATCAGGTAAAACGGGGTTATTATTGAAGCTGACATTTACCGTGTCTTTGGTGATACAACCCGCCGAAGTGGTAGCGGTTACCACAAAGCTGATATCGGTTGCAACAAACACATCTGGTTGTACCGACAATTGGGTTGTACCATTTTGCCATGGCGAAGCCTGTGGTTCCCATAAATAACTGGTATTGGGTTGTGCAGGCGTTCCTAAGGTAATGATGCCGCTGCTGCAGATGATCCAGTCTGCGCCGCCATTTACCTGTGTATTTTGAAGTGCAACCAAAACGGTATCGGTTAACCTGCAACCATTGCCATCAGAGATCGTTACGGGATACGAAGTTTGAACAGAAATTGTGGCAACCGGGTTGCTCACCAGGTTGCTAGACAAGCCGATGCCCGTCCACTCATACGTATAACCCGAAACAGGCGGTAGCCCAATGCTTACCGGCGTGCCGATACAGGTTACCGTATCCGGTGCCGGGAATACAGGTTTTGAAAAGGCGGGGTCATTTACAAAAATATTGTACGTACAGTGAATTGAAGTATCGTTCATATCAGTTGCAGTAACCGTATACAATCTTGGTACGTTGTCGGTGAGTTGTACAATACTGCCGGTATAGCCGGATAAACCAACCTGAGGTGTCCAGGTATAGATGGCATTCGGATTAGCTGAAATAGCGGTTAACGTTACATTTCCGCCATTTACATCATAGCTGGGGCAATCATATTGTGCATCTACTTCAATGGTCACCAGGCAGCCAGAGCAAACATCCGGTACCCGCACTTCATCAGTAGTACTTACACCGTTAAGCGTTACCGTTAGTTTATATATACTGGGCGATCCAATCGAAGCACTCACGGGCACCTGTGGTAAATTTGTTGCTCCGGTGAAAGTACCAGGACCAGATACAAGTGACCATTCATATATTTCATTGATGTCTGGTGTTCTGTCTTGAAGCCCAACGATGCGGGGTCCGCAACCATCGAGTCCGGCCCTTGCTTCTATGGTGGCGACCGAAGTTTCATCTACAAAGGAACAACCGTCTTTTTGAGCAGTTACAAAAAGGGTTGCCGGGTTAGGAACGGGCATGCTGATATTTCCAGGGTAATAATAAGTAATGGCCGTTGTATTGCCCGTGAGATAACTTCCCGGGCTCCAGGTATAAGAATATCCGGCTTGTGCTGTTATGCCCACGGATGTGCTGTCATTCAGGATAAGCACTTTATCAGGCCCCGCAAATGCAGGGTTTGCGGGAGCGGCGACAGGTATTACCCTTACGGTATCTTTTGTTTCACATGTTCCTCCGCCAGATTGTGGTATGGTGAGGGAAAGAATATAATCAGTTTGAACAACCGGGTTGGCCATGGGTTGTGGGATATTCGTTGCCGTTAGTCCGGCAGAAGGTTGCCAGTCATAAATAACAGAAGGTAATCCAGGAATCGGGGATGATCCGATCTGTACAGCCACAGCATTACAAGCACCTTTGTCGGGCCCGGCATTGGCACGGTATGTTAATACAATTTCCTGGCCGATCTGCCTGCAGCCCAAAGCATCTGTTACCACCAGTGTGAAAATGGTATTGGCGTTAGGGCTAACCGTTGGATTAGAACCGGTACCCGCTCCCATGTCCCAGACATAACTGGTATATGGAGGATTACCACCCGACACGGTTGGCGTTCCTCCAATGGTTATTGGACTTCCGGGACAAGTTACGAATGGCCCTGCCGGGTTGATTGTTGGAGCAGTGAGTTGATTTGCCAAAACAGAAGCGGTGTCGCTGATGTGAATCAATTCATTTTTACAATCGGGCAGTGTAAAAGTCAATCTCCTGAAATATTGATTGGATGCACCTAATACGGGTGTATAATCTCTAAAAGTAGCCGAAGCAATATTTGTCCACGGTCCTGTTGGAGCATTGGCTGTTTGCCATTGATAGTTTGCTTTTACAGGTAACTGGCCTGTTGCTATTCCATTTAGGAAAAGTGTTGGAAGACTATCTGAAGGCACGGTTATGTCGATGCCGGTAATTTTTTGTGCTAGTCCAAACTGGCAGGCTGTTTGAATTTTTGGTGAAAGCGAATCAGGAATAACCCGGTAATTCAAAGGGCAGAAAGAGAACTTTGTAATATACTGGTCACCGTTACCGTTATATAACGTATTGCTTGTTACCGGGAAGTTCTCGGAACTGGTTTTTCCTGCTATGTAAACATCATCTCCATTGGGTTCAAGTGCCGAAGCCAGTTCGGCATTGATGCCGCCAATATAACCGCTATACACATTGCTGCCATCGGGTTGTTTGATGATAAGTATATTATCAGTACTTCCGGCAATTACACTTTGGTCGGAGATCGGGTAACTGAGTACATCAGAATTGGCCAGCAAATGAAATTTTCCATTGGCAATTTTCATAGGTTGCAGCCCGCTCATTTTTCCCAGGAAACTTGAATAAACAATATTTCCTGCTGCATCAAGCCTTGTAAAAAAGCCAGTACCCCCGCTAAAGAACTGGCTTCCATTAGTGGTGGGGTATGCTGCACTCTGGCAAATGCCGCTTACATAAAAATCATCATTCAATGTTTGAAATGATATTGAATTGGTATTCCCAAAACCAAGATTCAGTTTTTTCGAATATACAATGCCGCCGGATGAAGTGAGTTTAAACACAATGACTTTCCGTTCGCCGTTGATCGCATTAAATCCTCTTTCTGCCATGATGTATACGTTGCCGTTAGCGATCGTTAGTGCGCTCATCATATCGAGGTCGTTCGTTGCCAGGTAAGTTGAATAGATGATGTTGCCATTGCTGTCGAGCCGGGTATAAAATCCATCCGAAAAATCCAATCCGCTGATGGCCGCTGTGGTTCCATTGGTCACCGGAAATCCCACCGAATATGTATAACCGCCAACATGTAAAATGCCATTGTCTAATTTACTGGCCGTTATAAAGTCAGATCCAAATCCACCCAGGTATCTTGCGTAGGAAATATCCAGATTGGTTTGACTAAACTTAGTGATAAAACCATTCTGTACCGGGTCGTTTAGAAAATTACCAACGGTTACCGGCAGATCGGTTGAAAAAGATGTTCCCAGCACATATACTGCACCGTTATCAAATTCTGTCCTCACCAGGTTGTCGGTACTATCACCGCCATATAATGTTGAAAACAGGATGTTTCCATTGGCTGCATTAAGTTTTGTAACGAAAATATCACTGGGCCCACCACCATAAACTGTATTATTTGTAACAGGATACCCGGTAGAACCTGTTGTTCCGGCCAGTACCAATTCACTTCCGATGATTTGGAGCGCATTAATACCAGGTGTTTCATTTCTGCCACCACCGAGGTAGGTAGAAAAGCCAATGGATCCATTGGAATTGAGTTTAGTGACAAACACATCCTGCAGCCCGCCTTTAAAAACAGATCCATTGGTGACAGGATAATTGATCGATTCTGTGGTTCCTGTTAAATAGACTTCACCGTTCAATACCTGCATGGCGGTAATGGTTTCATTGTATGTTCCTCCTAAATAAGTAGCATATACTACATTTCCATTTACATCATACTTGGTGAGGGTGATGTCAACAAGACCTTTATAAGTAGTGGCGTTTGTAACGGGGAAGTTTGCCGAGCGGGTTGTACCGAGTAAATAACTTTCTCCGTTAACAACCTGTAACCTGGATACCTCTTCAATACCGGAACCGCCATTATAATGGGAGAATTTTTTATATGATTGCGCCATCACGTTTTTAGAAATTAACCCGCACAACGTGAATGCCAATAAGATCATGATGTTAATCCTGGTCATGGTACATTTTAAATAAGTAATACTAAGTATATACGTAGTGGGGGAAAGAAAAGGTTGATTTTCGTAGGAGAAAAGGGAATAAAAGTTACGACATTAGGCCGAAAAAACCTTGAAATCGGCGTGCTGATTTTTAAAAACCCTTTAAAATGGTATTTGCAGAGGCTGAGAAATATCGCAATATGGAAGGTTTATTATTCTTTATTCCTGATATACACCAGTTTAATGCCGGCTTTATCCGTTTCCCGTTTATCAATTTCAAATTGGGGCAGAGATTTAATAAGAGGAGTTAATTTCAAAAAACCATAATTCCGGGGATCGAAATCGGGTTGTTTTTTGATAATGAGGTTACCCACTTCACCGAGGAAGGCCCAACCATTTTCATCGGCGAGGTCGTCAATAGTGGCTTTGATGAGTTTGATGGTTTCTTTATTTACTTTATCAACTGCAGCTTTTGCTTTTGGTTTCACATGGGTGGTTTTCACATTGGTGGTTCTTTCCGTTTCTTCCACCAATGGAATGATCTCCATGTAAATGAATTTATCGCAGGCAACAATAAATGGATTGGGAGTTTTCTTTTGTCCGATGCCAAAAACCTTCATGCCTGCTTCGCGTAAACGGGTTGCCAGCCTGGTAAAATCGCTGTCGCTCGATACAATGCAGAATCCATCAACTTTACCGGAGTATAAAATGTCCATCGCATCGATGATCAACGCAGAATCGCTTGAGTTTTTACCACTGGTATAACTGTATTGCTGAATGGGCGTGATGGCATTTTCCAACAATACATTCTTCCAGCCCGAAACGGTTGGTTTGGTCCAGTCACCGTAAATTCTCTTAAAAGTTGGTGTGCCGTATTTGGCAATTTCTTCCATTACACCTTTCACATTGCTGTAGGGCACATTGTCGGCATCAATCAACACTGCCAGCCTGATTTCTTTTTGACCATCCATACTACAAGGTAATATTTTTTTGTCTGAATGATGAATGGCAGCACCTGGCGTTTCTTTCATTGACCAGTATACAACTTAAGTTGATTTAACAAGCTGCATCATCAGCGCAAAGTCCATCATTTTACAATTACCTACTTTTGTAGCCACCATGAATGTATTTACCAGTCAGAACCGCATTATTGTTACCTGCAGCAACAGGTTATCGGCTTACCTGCAACAGGAAATCGAGGAGCTAGGATTCACGCCTGTGAGGGTTTTTAAAACGGGTGTTGAGTTAAACGGCAGCCTGCAGGATTGCATCAGGTTGAACATTAACCTGCGTTGTGCAAGCCAGGTGCTTTTTTCATTGAAGGAATTCAATGCCTACAATGCGGATGAACTGTATAAGAAACTGCTGGAAATCGAATGGGAAACCATCATTCCAGCCGATGGATATTTTTCCATCAGCAGCAATGTGAGTAACGATACGATCACCAATAACCTGTTTGCAAATGTAAAAGTGAAGGACGCTATTGCTGATCGTTTCAGGGAGAAAACGGGTTCAAGGCCTGATTCTGGTCCCGAACTTTCCGGTGTGGTCATTCATTTATATTGGAAAGAATCACTGGCCGAAATATTCATTGATACATCAGGAGAAACTTTGTCGAAACACGGGTATCGAAAAATTCCCGGCAAAGCACCCATGCTTGAATCCCTGGCTGCAGCCACATTGCTGGCCACCCGCTGGAACCGTGTTGCAACTTTCATAAACCCCATGTGTGGTTCGGGCACCATCGCCATTGAGGCTGCAATGCTTGCTACAAACAGGAGGCCCGGACTGTACCGCAACAATTATTCGTTTATGCATCTCAGTGAGTATGATGAAAGTTATTACCATCAACAGATCAGGGAAGCAGAAAATAAAGTGATCGACAAACCCGGTACCTGTATCATTGCAACCGATATAAGTGAAGATGCTGTGAATATATCCGTCGTAAATGCTGGTATTGCCGGGGTAGAAGAACTGATCGAATTTGATACCTGCGATTTTGAAAAGACGAGGGTTCCTGAAGATCCGAATGGTATTATTTATTTTAATCCTGAGTATGGCGACCGCCTGGGTGTTGAAGCAGAATTGGCTGCAACTTATAGCCGCATCGGCGATTTTTTAAAGCAACAATGTAAAGGATATACCGGTTACATTTTTACGGGCAACCTCG
>JAKQKY010000406.1 GCA_029560415.1 Bacteroidota bacterium
CATTGGGATTGTTTTAAAACTTTCCCAATGTTTTTTTATTTTATCTTTGTTTCAAATTATGTCTACACAAATTCTGACACATAAGCAGCCCATTACTTTAGAATGTGGCGTTACACTTCCTGAGGTGGATATCGCCTACACAACTTTTGGTGAGATGAATGCCGATAAATCAAATGTTGTTTGGATTTGTCATGCCTTTTCCGCCAACTCCAATCCGGTAGAATGGTGGCCCGGTATGGTAGGCGAAGGTTTGTTTTTAGACCCGAAAAAATATTTCATTGTTTGTGCCAATATGCTGGGATCTTGTTATGGAACAACAGGACCATTATCATTAAATCCTGAAACCGGCAACAAATATTACAAGGATTTTCCAACCGTGACGGTAAGAGACATGGTGAAAACACTCACCATTTTGCGTAAACATTTAGGTATTGAAAAAATATTCTTTGCCTGCGGTTTTTCTATGGGTGGTCAGCAGCTCTTAGAGTTTGTCATTCAGGAACCGGATATTTTTGATAATATTTTATTAGGTGCTACGAATATTCAGCACTCGCCTTGGGGCATTGCATTTAACGAATCGCAGCGCCTGGCTATTGAAGCAGATGGAACATTTGGTGAAGCGAATGATACTGCCGGAATCAACGGTATGAAAGCAGCGCGCAGTATCGGCCTGATTTCTTACCGAAATTACAAAGCTTACAATAAAACACAGGCCGAACCGGATAATGATAAACTGGAGAATTTCAGAGCCTGTTCCTACCAGCGCTATCAGGGTGAAAAACTGGCCAGCCGGTTTAATGCCTATTCTTATTATATCTTATCCAAAGCAATGGATAACCACAATATTACACGCGGACGTAGCAATGCCAAAGAGGTATTGTCTACCGTAAAATGCAATGTATTGGTATTGGGTATCACTTCTGATTTTTTATATCCGCTGGAAGAGCAGCAATTGCTGGCATCGCTGATACCGCATAGTATGTTTGTAGAAATCAATTCCGATTACGGACACGATGG
>JAKQKY010000412.1 GCA_029560415.1 Bacteroidota bacterium
CGTCAACGATATCACCCAGCACGCCGGATTGCTTTATTTTTTGTACAGTTTTGAAATCACTGTCCCATCGGCGGTTTTGATACACGGATATTTTCAATCCATTCTTTTCAGCGAGTGCTTTTAATTCAAGCGCCTCACTAACGGTGGTTGTAAACGCTTTTTCTACTACCACGTTTTTGCCGGCCAGCAAAGCAGCCTTTGTATACTCATAGTGGGTATTGGTGGGTGTATTTACCACCACCAATTGAATACTATCGTCAGCTAACACAGATTCCAAAGAAGGATAAGATTGTACCCCGGGATATACTTCCTGTATTTGCTTTTTACTCCGCTCCCATGCACCTGCCAGATTGAAACCCTTATGCAGGCTGATAAAAGGTGCATGAAAAACACGGCCCGACATGCCAAAGGAAAGTAAAGCTGTTTTGATTGGTGACATTCGTTATGTTTTAAAAAACAGGCTCATAAACTCAGAAAAACTTCCTGGCGACCTGGCCTAAGCGGTTAAAATTCACTCAGCATTAGTAGCTCCAAACAAAGCCATCATGGCCATGCCAAGCTCTATTGCATCTTCGTCGATATTGAAGGTAGGCGTATGTACACCTGTAAAGTTTCCTTTGGATGGGTTCATGGTTCCGAGCCGGAAAAAACAACCCGGTATTTGATGAGAGTAATAAGCAAAATCTTCAGCACCCATTCTTAATTCTGTTTCTTCCACATTGCTTTCGCCAACAAAAGTTTCCGCTTTTTTTCTTGCGGCAGCACAGAGCTTTTCATCATTTAAAACAAAAGGATATCCCACATCAATATGTATGTCTAACGTGGCGCCCATGCTTTCTACCAATTCTGTTGCTATTCTTTTGATGATGTTATGTGCATCAAAACGCCATTGTTCATTCATGGCCCTGAACGTACCCATCAGCTTTACTTCTGAAGGAATAACATTGGTGGCATTGCCTCCCTGGAAAGAGGTGATTGATAATACGGAGGGATTAAATGGATTGTTGTTGCGGCTCACTACCTGTTGCAATGCGATGATCAAATGAGAAGCGATCAATATTGTATCAGCAGTTAAATGCGGTGCCGCTGCATGGCCACCCTTCGCCTTTATAGTGATATAAATTTCATCTGCGCTGGCCATTACCATACCACCCCGAAAACTGAGTTTACCTGTGGGCAAGGTGGGATGTACATGCAGTGCGTAGATACTTTGCGGTGCTGGATTTTCCAACACTCCTTCTTTAATTAAGATGCTGGCACCACCTGGGTTCCGCTCTTCACCAGGCTGAAAAATCAGTTTCACCGTGCCTTCCCATTCATCTTTTAATTCACTTAATATTTTTGCGGCTCCCAGCAAACAGCTTGTATGCACGTCATGTCCGCATGCATGCATGATACCGGGCTTTGTTGATTTGTAAGGAATATCATTTTGCTCCTGTATGGGCAAAGCGTCCATGTCTGCCCGTAAGGCCACTACTCTTTTTGCGGGGTTCTTACCCCTGATCAATCCCACCACACCAGTTGTTGCTTTTACTTCAAATGGGATATTGTATTCCGTGAGTTTTTGTTGTATAAATTTTGATGTTTCAAATTCCTGGTAGCTTAACTCGGGATTGGCATGCAGCTGATGCCGTATGTCAATAAAAGTTGACACATATTTTTTTGCCAGTGATCTTATTTGCTGCTGTAAAGTTTGGCTCACGTTGCTGTATTGCTTGCTGTTTATATGTTTCCCTTATTTTTCAAGGCCGGCTTCTTTATTCTTGTCAGGTTTTATTTCTATTTTATCTGCAACAACATAAATATTACCGGTGACGATCTTGCTTTTTAAAATATCATTGCGCATACTTTCCGCATCTGCTTTTTCCACATAATCCCCAAATTTGAGTTTTATATTCGGCGGCTGGTACAACATATAAATCTTCTGATCAGGATAATTTTGCAGCAGCTGTGCTCTCACCTTCATTGCCATTGGCCGGTCGTTGGTACTGAGTACCATCAGTCGGTAACCTTTACCTGATTTTGCAGACATATTCATGGCTTCATTAAAAGCAGCTTCTTTTTTCGCCAGTTCATCCAGGCGGCTGTCTTTAATTATGGTAACTTTTCCACTCCTGGCTGAATCAAAGATGGCCGTTTGTGCGTTTGTAGTAAGACAAAACCCAATACCTATTAAACTAAAAATTTGTTTCATGCGTTGCTGTTTGTCAAAAATCATTCCTTTTTGGCTGGAAACAAAAGTATTGTATTTCCATTAAAGGTTGACTACCTGCGATGGGTTTACAGTATTTTAAACAATACTTTATATTCTTTAACCTGCTCCCAATAAATGATGGCGAACAACTGAATATTGAAAAGTTGCGCACAGGTTTGAAACCCAAAGCTGCCTGATGTTGAGGCAGCTCAGCGACCTCTGCCGCTCTGCTTGCCAATAAACCCACAATGAGGAAGGTTTGCATGAACAGAATCCTGATTAGTTTTTCGGCATGCTGCACTATCTGCATAAAGGTTGGAAAACCCGGAAAGATTAAAAACTGTATCTTAGCGGCTCACTACTGTTGAAATAACAGCAAAACCTCTACACATGAGCCAGTCATATTTCCAGAAATTTGTTCCCAAGAAAAAAAACAGCGTAATAAAAGAAGAACACCGGCAGAAAAAAAAGAAAGCCAAAAAAGAACGGGCTGCCGCCATTGATAAGTTTTACGACGAAAAAAGAAAAATGAAGGCAGCAGAAAGAGAGGCTGCGTTGAAGGCTTCCATTACTAAGGCTGCTCCGCCAAAACTGTCTGCACCCGATGACAGCAATCCGGAACGCAAAGTAACCCATCCTTCAGCACCAAAAATTGTGAAAGCCGCAGCTGTACCGGGAGAAGCGATGCCGTTGAATAAATATTTAGCGCATTGTGGTGTGTGCAGCCGAAGAGAAGCTGTTGAATACATTAAAGCAGAAAAAGTGAAAGTGAATGGGGTGATCATAAAAGAACCAGCATTTAAAGTGAGTGAAAAAGATGAGGTTTTTTGCAATGGAAAAAAATTATTTGTCACTAAGAACCTCGTATACATCCTGTTGAATAAACCCAAAGATTATATTACCACCACAGATGATCCGCAGGGAAGAAAAACAGTATTGCAATTAATAAAAGCCGCTACTACCGAGCGGGTGTACCCTATTGGCCGGCTGGACAGGAATACCTCCGGAGTGTTGTTGTTTACCAATGATGGTGAGCTGACACAAAAACTATCTCATCCAAGCTATAATATCACCAAGATCTACGAAGTGAAGCTGGATAAGCCACTGATAAAAGCAGATTTTGAAAAAATACTCAATGGCCTGCAACTGGAAGACGGTGAAATAAAAGCTGATTCTTTAGCCTACGCCGACGCAAGGGATAAATCAGTTATTGGCATTGAAATACACAGTGGCCGCAACCGGATCGTTCGCCGCATCTTTGAATCCCTGGGGTATGATGTAAAGGGACTGGACCGGGTGATGTACGCCAACCTCACCAAGAAAAATGTGGAGCGTGGCAAGTGGCGTTTTTTAAGTGAGAAGGAAGTAAGGTTGCTGAAATATATGAATGCATCTTATAAAAAACCGGCGGTGAAAGAGAAGGTAGCAGTGGCAAAAGGAAAGGCAGTCGGTAAGGGCAAAGGGAAATAGGGTGCATGAGGAAAGTTGCGGGTTGAGGGTTTGTGAGTTACGGGTTAAAGAGTTTAGAAAGATTAGTTGTGAAAAAAAATATTGACATCATTTTTGAGAATGACCATTTTGTAGCCGTAAACAAAGCTGCAGGGATGCTGAGTATACCCGACCGTACCCAATCAGAAATTTCGTTAAAGGATATATTGATTGAAAAATACGGCCACATATTTACGGTACACCGGTTAGATAAGGAAACCAGTGGTATTATTTTATTTGCCAAGGACGAAGCCACGCACAAATTTCTTTCCAAAGCATTTGAAGAAAAGACGGTGGCTAAATATTATATAGGGCTTGTGAACGGAACCCCTCCTCAAAGCGGCACTATTGATGGCGCTATAATGGAGCATCCCATACAAAAAGGAGTAATGACCGTTAACCGCAGAGGCAAACCATCCTTGACCGAATATGAACTGCAGGAAAGCTTTGGGAAATTTTCACTGGTAAAATTCCAGATACATACCGGGCGTACCCACCAGATACGGGTACACGCAAAAAACATCGGGCATCCCATTGCCTGCGACCCGCTATATGGTGACGGCACCCCCATCCGTTTATCGTCTATCAAAAAGAAATACAACCTTAGTAAAAAAGAAGAAGAAGAAAAACCGATATTGAACCGGGTGGCCTTGCATTCTTACCAATTAAAGTTTACTGATGCTGATGGCAATCCATTTGACCTGGTGGCTGAACTGCCCAAGGATATACGGGCATTGGTGCAACAGATGAAGAAGCATTTGTAATTCGTTATTTTCACTTCTGTATTAAGAGCACAGGCTGAATCAGAACATTCAGTTCGAAGGCTCAATATTTATCCTGTCATCCTTTGTAGAATTTGCACTACACGGCGTGGGTTAAAATACATTAAAAAAGGGTGTTTTTCCGCTTGTCCAGTCCCTGAATATAAATACCATTGTACTGTAAAAACTATAAAACAACTGGTATGAACAAAAGGACAATTTACCCCCCCCCCTATTACTAATATTTATTTTCTCCCTTCTATTTTTCTCTTGTAAAAAAACGGAGATACTGCAGCCTGAAAATGTTGTAGAGCGGTTTTTAAAAGTTCCGGCTAATGCATCTCCACAAGTGCTGCGTACTATTGAGGACCTGAGAAAGAAAAATGAAGCCAACCCTTTTATTGAACGGTTTGTTGCAAAGGCGGGCTACCCACTGTGGCAATATGCAAGAATAGAAAAAGCAAAATCAAGAAACAACGACCTGGCAAGGGATATGGAGTTGGCAGAAATTTTGGAAGTGCCGGTAGTCCCCAGCCTTGCCGAATATGTGAATGGTATTTTGCAGATAAAGCTGGATATTGAAATCCTATATAAGTTATTGGAAAAATCTGCTTATGAATCCTATGGTTTTGATAATGACCCGGCCAGGGCTACGCCCAATGCAAATGACTTTGTAAGCAAGATCATGTCGTATGAAAAAGAAATCTGGCAACAGGATATATATCAAATAAAAGACAACAGGCTGTTTGACCATTGGCCTGCTGGCACTGCAAAACCTGCATCGTTTTATTTACGCAGCACAATTACACCCGATGGCATAACTATAATAAATGCTTACGAAGAGTGCTGGATACCAAATCCTCTTAACCCCGAAGGTCTTACTCCCGGGGAAAATGGCAATTGGGGGCATACGGGAATGTGCCTGATATGGACAGTAATAATTGACGACGATCCCATTCCAGGCTGGGGAGCCGGCAATTGGGAAGGATGGTCAGGCGTTGGCCCAGGCAATGGAACTACAACGGGCATAGCAGGCTGGAGCAACAGTGATGGCAGTAGTGCAGCAGGTGGCTCATCTGGCGCATCGGAAGCGCCATGCAACCCTGACTTTAAATGGCTGAGACTCGAAGTAATAAACAGCCAGTTATTTAATCCTTGTTTGAATCAATGGATGCAGCCACCGCTGGGTAGTGATTTTGGCGCTCCACCAGTACAAGTTAATGATGTTGACCGTTCGCATTTAACTGACCCGTGCCATATAGCAGCTTTTGATAAAATTGGTTCCGAAAAAATTAAAGCTGAACTTATTAAAATGTATACCCAAACTTATGTGGGAACAAATAAGGTACATAATTTGACTCTTTGGAGTTCATCCTATGTTCCATCATCTGATGGGCAAGGAGTTGTTCTTGCTGGGTCAGATATAGATCCAGCTCAACCCAATACATGGAATATTTATTTATCTGTTAATACCTTAGGTAATACTTTAAGCCAGGAGGCCTGGGTGGGAATGATTCTTCATGAACTTGTTCATAGCTTTATTCAAAAGAACGATATTGGTTTTAATCCATTTGACCGAAATAATACGCATCACACAACTATGTTGAATAATTGGATTATTCAAATAAAAGATGCCCTAAAAGAGATTTGTGGCATGCCAGATGCAGATGCTTTAGCTTTAGCATTACGTGGGTTTGATAATATATTTAAAGATGAGGCAACAGGTGAATTCTTACCCGAAATGATTACCAAAGTGCAAGAAATGTTTGGGGTAAATTTGAATGATGCCAAAACATTGGCTGATAAATATTATAACGGGCAAAAAGGTACTGTTTGCCAGTAAAAAGTAAAGAAGTAAGTATGAAAAATATTTTATGTGTAATTCTGTTTACCCTTATCTTAATGGTTAACAGCAAAGTATGGGCGCAGGATAACACTGAACTTGATACAATAGAAAAACAACAATTGGATTTTTCACTTTGTTTGTTACAGTCAGTTTATGAAGTGTTGGATAA
>JAKQKY010000433.1 GCA_029560415.1 Bacteroidota bacterium
ATTGCGTACATTGATGAATGATTTATTTACCGACTCTTTGAAAAAATATGTTGCGATGATGAGCACCGGGAACGGAGCCAGGCAAACGAGGGTAAGTTGCCAATCGGCCCAGAACATGTAGGTCAGTACCGAAATGATCGACAGCAGATCGGCGATGATAGGGATCAAACCATCGCTAAAAATATCATTCACCGATTCAATGTCATTAATGGTACGGGTAGTGAGGGTACCGATGGGCGTTTTGTCGAACTGAGATAAATTCAGGTTGAGAATTTTACGATAGGTGGTGACCCGCAGATCTTTCACCACCGATTGGCCCAGGGCGGCTGTTGAAAAAGTAAAATAAAAACGGGTGGTGGTTTCTACCAGTAACAACAATACCTGTATGATGGTAATTTCTATGATGAAGCCGCCGGGCCCATTGATGAACTGCGATGATGCATGATCTTTAATTCCATTGTTAATGGTAAGTTGAATCAGGAAAGGTCGCAAGGGCGCCATCAGGGCAAGCACTACAGACAAGATCAGGGATGTATAAAACCTGGATTTGTACGGAGCAGCAAAAGTAAATACCCGACGCAATAAGGAAGTATTAAAAATTTTCCTGGTAGGGCTGCCATTACTCATGATGCAAAATTAATGAGAAGCGAGGAGAGGAAGAATAAGAAATAAGGAATAAGAAATATTAAATAAGGAAGGCAGAGGATGCATATTCGTTATATAATGCCCACACTTATTCATTCCTTATTTCTCTTTTCTTATTTTCTTCGTGTCCTTTGTAAAAAACCTTGTGAACTTTGTGGTAAAGAATTTCGAATTTTAAACAAGGAAAGCAATGCAGAAATACTCAATATTCAATAATCAACTCCATTAACTCTGTGACAAACTCCTTCAACTCTGTGGTTAATCTTTGTGCACTTTGTAAATAACCTTGTATTCTTTGTGGTCAAAAAATTTCGAACAAGGAACAAGGAATGATTAACAAGGAAGTATTAAGAGAAGTTTACTTACAGTTTACAGTGAATCCATCTTTTTATTATACGCCTTGATGAAGATGGCGCCGAGGTTTTTATAAGGCGGGATATAATCCTCCCAGCTTTCTCTTAATTCCCTGTTGGAATCTTTTGAAAAGACCTTAGACAATGACGCCCACATATCTTTCCATACCAGTTTTTTACCGGCGATCATATTCTGGCTGAGATAATTCTGTATAGGCTGCGTGATCTGCCCTGTACCGATCTCTTTGGTGGAGATAATATGTGCATCCGGGCAAATTTCCAGGATCGTACTTAGGTTCTTATAACCGCCGCAGGAGCCAAGTACCACGAGCTTTGCATCTCCAGGCATCCGATCGATCGTACCCGGCAACCAGTAACTGTGCCCACGGTGTACTACCACTGAAGGTGTGAGGTTATTGGCTTCAAGGTATTTATTCAGGTGCACCTGGGCGCTGTCGTCGAGGTTGGCATCATAATCGAGTGGGCGGTTCACAAAGATCCAGACATTTCCTTTGATTGACCTGATTTCTACCCATTCCTTTTTGGGAGTGACCTTCCATTCTTTTGATGAAAATGAATTAATGAAACCCGGGAAATGCAGTTTGCCATCTTCATCGCCATAAAAGAAAACCTGTTGTACAATTCTTCCGCTATCATCCTGCAGGCTTTTGTTTTGCAATTCATAAATAGAAGGAATGCCGAGGATGCCTGTAAGATCAATTTTATTGGCACTGTCGGCCGACAGGAAAATAGATTTCAGCAAACCGTAAATGATGGCACCCCGATTATTATTTTCTGCCACGCTTTGAGTTTCATTCTCCTCCACATAGTTCAAAATAGTTCTTAGTAATTTCCGGTCACTGATGCTGCTGTATGAATCGGCCACATCGGTTGCATCTTCTAGGTTTGGCGTTTTATCGAGGTTTGCCACAAAGGCCTTCATCAGCACTTCAGAACTTTTGGCGGGCATGCTTTTAAGAAATGTATCCAGTTTATTGAAGTTTGCAGCCATCTTGATAAACTTCTTAAAAAAATCTGCGTTTACACTTAACAGTAAGGAATCTCCCCGTGGATGAGTTCCCATCTTTTGCAGCATCCTGTTAAAGCTGTGTTTATAGCTGGATGTATAAATATCATTTTCGCCCATCACCATCATGTAATACAGTTCTTCGGCCGATAAAGGCTCAATGGCTTTCATGCGTATGGCCAGGTTATTCTGGTTGTGCAGTGTATTGATGGGCGTGATGAAATGATATCGGGCTTTTTCTTTCAGCATTTCCCGTAACCCGTTTGCTCCAAACATGGCAATGGGTGTATCGCGGGGCGGCATCGACATCCGCCTGAAATATTCGATCTCTGTTTTTACAAGCAACTTAAAATAACCAACACTATCATAACCATTTTCTCCATCCCCTACCAGTTTCTTTATATTGTCAACAGAGTTTTTACCGGTCAGAATATCATCAAGGAAAGGGAAATAGAAAAGTGCATTGGGAGTTTGGCTTAATTTAGAAACAGCCATCACCATGGCATTGGTACTTTGATGAATCAATTTTCCTTCTGGTGAATAACTTGATTGGGCATAAGTATATAACTGAACCGGGTCACGCTGGCAGGCCATCACGATCAGGCTATCGGCAAATGGCTCATTGATAAACGGACGGATGGTGCTGAGAATTTTGTCGGGATGTAGTCCGCAATATTTTTTATAAAGTACTTTAACCGCATCTTTATATCCAGGATTATCGAAAAAAACTTCTGCATTGATCTTGCCTGTTTCATATGAAACATCCTGTATAAAAGGCAACATGCTTCCGCCGGTAACCTGGGCTTTCATAATGCGTTCGAAGCAATCCATCAATGCAGGAAATTCTACCGGACCGATTTCTCTTTTTTTCCAATAAAAGCGAAACAGGCGCAACACATTTTCAATATAGCTGAGGTAACGTACTTTCTCATTATTGTTGGGCAACGAAGCATTCATTTCAACCCAATCCTGGAGTTCGTTCACTTTCCTGTAAAGTACATCGGTAACCCGAAGGTTGATCTCTTCATTATTGCCCACCCGTACATAGTCGTCCTGCTTCCCATCTGACTTATCAAATAATTTCTGTTCCAACCTGATCTTATCATGAAAATATTGCCTGTAGATGGGAATCGTTACCGTATCGACGGAAGCCAATGATCTGCTGTAACCAAGTAAAAGGAATATGACTGTGTATAAAATTCTCATTTGACTGCCTGAAATGCAAATATGATACAAATTAACGGTATTGATGAACAAGTAGAGATACAATTCTCGGCCCATAAGCTGCTCCTGCTTAACAATTTGATAATATTATAACTTTCATTTAACGAGGGCTTGCTGCCATTGAAAAGCTAATTTTGTGTAACGATAAACATTATGAACAGCGGAAAAAAGATTTTGATTGCAGATGACGAACCCGATATCCTGGAGATCATCCAGTATAACCTGCAGGCTGAAGGTTACGAGGTTATTACCGCCAAAAATGGCGACGAAGCCCTGGAAAAGGCTAAGAAAAACCTCCCCGACCTGGTAATGCTCGATATCATGATGCCTGGAAAGAATGGGATTGAAGTTTGCAAACTCTTGAGATTAAACCCTGATTTTCAAAAGACCCTTATCGTTTTTCTCACGGCGCTTAGTGATGAAGGAACCGAAATTAAAGGCCTTGAAACAGGAGCCGATGATTATCTCACTAAGCCTATCAGTCCGAAGGTATTGGTAAGTAAGGTGCATGCATTGTTCCGCCGGTTCAATAAAGTTGAAACAGGCATTGTGAAGATCGGCGACCTGCAGATCGACAGGGAAAAATACAATGTAAAATACCAGGACCAGGATATCATCCTGGCCCGGAAAGAATTTGAACTACTCTCATTACTGGCATCTAAGCCCGGGAAAGTTTTTTTGCGCAACGAGATCCTGAACCAGATATGGGGAACGGAAGTGATCGTGGGCGACCGAACCATTGATGTTCATATCAGGAAGATCAGGCAGAAATTAAACCTGGATTGCATTACCACGGTGAAGGGCGTTGGTTATAAATTTGAATTATAACTTAACCAATAGCAAGCCTAAAAGAATAAAAAGTTAAAATCATCGGAAATTCAATCAAAAGCTGATAGCTTGCGGTTCGGCAACATTGCATCATGCTTTCTAAAAAGAACTTAAATCCACAACAACTTTCCGCGTTAACGGCGCTGGCCCTATCCGTTCCCATTGCGGCGGGTATTTATTTTTTCAAACCGGTATGGTGGATCGCCCTTGTTTCATTGGTCGTTATTTTCCTGGGCAGTTTCGGCCTCATTCAATTTGCCCTTCAAACTTTTATTTACCGGAAAATAAAACTGATCTATAAGCTTATTTACCAGACAAAGGCCAGTAAAAGAGAAGAGTTTTACTACAAGAATATTTTACCACAGAAAAGCATAGACGAAGTGAGGGAAGATGTGGAAGCCTGGGCCGAACAACGCAAAAAGGAGATTGAAATCCTGCAACAGAATGAAGTGTTCAGGAAAGAATTCCTGCAGAACCTGAGCCATGAATTAAAGACCCCGATCTTTTCGATCCAGGGATATGTAGATACATTATTGAACGGCGCTTTGCACAATCCCGAAGTGAATACCAAATTTTTACAGAGCACTGCCCGCAATGTAGAACGGCTTGTAAACCTGGTAGATGATCTCGACGAAATTTCCAAATTGGAAAGCGGGGAGCAGCAATTATATTTTCAAAATTTCATCATACAGGATCTGTTGAAAGATGTGTATGATTCTCTGTATATCAGGACCAAGGAAAAAGAAATAAAACTCACCATCAAAAAAGGTTGCGAATTTCCTTTAACAGTGTATGCCGATAAGGAAAAGATCAGGCAGGTGCTCATCAATTTTGTAGACAATGCCATTAAATACGGCAAGAACAATGGCACGATAGAAGCCAGTTTTTACAATGTAGACGGCAAAAATGTTTTGATCGAGATCAGTGATGATGGCGCAGGTATTTCAGAAGAACACTTACCAAGGATATTTGAGCGCTTTTACCGCACAGACCTTGCCCGTAGCCGTAAAGGTGGTGGTAGTGGCCTGGGACTATCGATATGCAAACATATCATTGAAGCGCATCACCAGGCCGTACATGTACGCAGTAAAATAGACGTAGGCAGCACCTTTGGCTTTTCGCTTCCCGCCGGGAAATAAGCATTATAACGATTCCCCATATACGCTTTTATTTTCTTCCTTTTACATTTGCTCCCCCATTCCATTCACATGTTGAAATAAACAATGCTATATACCTGCTGCATAAAAAAAGCCGGCATGTTTATCACATGCCGGCTTTATAATGTTTACCGTGAACCGGTAGTTGATTATTTTTTGAGGATGGTGAACTCAACCCTGCGGTTAAGCTGCCTTCCTGCGTCGTTGTTATTGGTAGACACCGGCTTGGTTTCACCATAGCCTTTTGCTACAATCCTATTGGCCTCAATGCCTTTGGATAACAGGTATTCTCTTGCAGAACGTGCCCTGTCGTTTGACAATGCCAGGTTTGCGCTGTATCCGCCGATCTTGTCTGTGTGTGCAGAAAGTTCAATCACCATATTCGGATTGGCTTTCAACAGGCGAACTACTTTATTGAGTTCTGCAAATGACTCAGACCTGAGGATAGACTTGCTGAAATCGAACAGGATATTTTTCAGGCTAACGATCTGTCCTTCTTCGATTGGTTCGCTTCCATCAGCATCCAGGCTATCAATATCCCTGCGGATCTCTTTTCCGTTAGAATCAAGATTCTTGCTCAATTCGATCGGGGTCATGTAGAGGTCGCGGTGAATTTCCTGGTAAGCAGATACTTTCGAAAGATCTACGGTATCCAATATCGGGAAGAAATTATCTGCTGATGCTCTTAAGCTGTATTTCTTTCCATAAGGAAGTGTGATTTTATAACTACCATCTACAGGACTAGATAAAGCATTTCCTTCGTTATTTTCGCCAGGGATCAGGTCGTATAAAAGAGGAACACTCATGATCTCTTTCGTTTTGGCGTTGTACACTTTACCATAGATCAATGCAACCGTTTTGGGCCGTTGGCTTTCATCAAGTTTAATGCGAACAAGGTCGGTTTGTCCCAAAGAATTCTGTGAGCTGGCAAAATATCCGTATTCCCCTTTTGCATCAACTGCAAAGTATGCGTCCCATTTTTTGGTGTTGATGATGGCGCCCATATTTACGGGTTCGCTCCATTTTTTCCATGAATCATCAAGTCTTTTCGACATCCAGATATCGTGTTCTCCATGTCCTCCTGGGCGATCACTCGAAAAATATAAGGTGGTATTATCTGCTGCCAGGAATGGAGATATCTCATCATAATCAAACGTGCTGATGGTTTCACCTAAGCTTTCTGGTTGAGTCCAGTCGTTATTCTCTGTAAGCCTGCTTACATATATATCATTGCTGAGGCTGTTTTTTTCTTCAGAAAAATACAGCAACAATGTTTTGCCGTCGTTTGACAGGAATGCGCCGGAATAATCATCATGCGACATTTTATCATAACCCCTGATGTTGAGTTTTTCCGGTTTCGACCAACCTTCAACAGATTTATTGCAGATTGAAATTCCGCGGCCTGCAAATTTGCCATTTACATAAGCACCCCTGACCAGGATCCTGTTGCCTTCGGGAGAAACCCAGAAAACAGCATTCTCTTTTTGATCATTCAATGGAGTTGTAGCATGTTTGGCGGCGCCCCATGCTCCATTCTCCAGTTCGGAATACCAGATATCCTGGGCTCTCTTATCCGATTTGAAGAGTGTATTCTGGGGGTTTCCTTCAACCACGAAATATAAAAGCTTTCCATCGGCAGAAATGGTGGGACGTACTTCGGCAAATGCAGAATTCACCTGTTTTCCCAGGTTTTCTACTTCGGTTTGTGCATAGGAATTACCTGCAAGAATGCATACGAATGCATTAAAAAGGATTTTTTTCGTCATGTTATGTTGCATGGTTTTATTTTACCAAAAATTGGTTTTCTTATAGAATTTAGTTCCGGTTGTTGTATTGCGTTTGTAAGATAAGATCAATGCAACCTCATTACGTTTAGCACTATATGCACTAAACTTTTTCGAGTTAAAAGGATGTTCGTAGCTATACCTGATATTGGCTATTTTACCAATGTTGATGTTCAGGTAAGGCATGATTGTTCTGAACGAACGGGTATACAAGCCAAAATTGATATTGTAGTTCGTAGATGGATTCGTTTTATACAATTCAACACCCGACCAGAAAGAGATGATCTCTAAACTGTCGCGGAACGACTTACTGCGGTAATACAATCCTTCCTGCCAGTAAATGTTTTTCTGAACAAAACCCCATTTATCGTTTAGCCTTAACCGTAACATAGAATGTGCGGTGATACGGTGACGGAGTTTTGATTCATCATCTTTATCAAAAATGTCAATCTTCGGATAAAATAAATGATACATCGCAGCGCCGATTTCAAATGCAACTGCATCTGTAACCATACCATAATAACCACCGGCATTAAAATCAACATAGTTCTTTTTGGATACCCTGTTGCTGGGCACGCCTTGCGGGTAGCGGAATGTTCCACCGGAAATTTCCTTATCGTATGCAGTACCTTTTGTTTCGTCAAGATTCCCTTCTGCATAGGTCACCTGTGCACCAAAACCGAAGAATTTATTTCTCCTGTTATAAAAGTGACGGGCAAGAGAGGCGGTATAAAAACTGGCTGATAACGGAGCATTCTTATCTCCGTAGTGTGTGTAGTTAAAACCTACTCCCCAATAACCTCCCGGCTTTTTGCGGGGGCCTACTTCATCTTTGGCCTCACGTACAGGCTTAGCCGCAGAGTTGGCTTCGGTTTTATCGTTTGGCATGAACATTTCTTCATCGCCGCTGCTGCGATATTTTCCAAATTTTGCTTCCAGGAAAACATTCTGGTGCTGCATACTGGTAATGTTCGACTCCTGCCAGCTGTATAAGGCGCCCAGCCTCATTTTACCGTCGAAGCGGCCTGTTAAACTCGGATTGATCAACATCGGGGCGCTGCCAACCTGGGAGAAACGGGAATTCTGGGCAATAGACCAATGAGAAATCAATAAAAAAATTACAATCAGTAATTTCTGGATTTTCATAAAATGTAATTTATAGATCTGAATTAATTTTGGTAATTGTATTGATTGATCCTGTTGCCAGAACGGAAATTGACTACTTTCTTTTCACCGGAAACCACTGATTGGTATTCCGGGAGAAGGTCTTTAATGACCACTTTAAACAATTCGGGCTCATAGAAATTTTCCAAAGCCTGCAGTTTAGCAATTATATTTTCGGCTTCCGAAATGCTGTGAACATTTTCTTTACTGATCATGATCTTTTCATGATGGGTTTCCTTCATCTCTTCAGAATCGGAGAACAGATCTTCGTATAATTTTTCCCCGGGCCTTTCTCCAATGAACTGTATTTTCATATCTACATCTGGAGTATATCCTGCAAGCCTGATCATATTCCTCGCAAGATCTACAATTTTAACGGGTTCGCCCATATCAAATACAAAAACTTCGCCGCCTTCGGCCATCACAGACGCTTCCAGTACCAACTGGCATGCTTCGGCAATGGTCATGAAATAACGGATCATATCGGGATGGGTAACCGTAACCGGTCCTCCATTTTGTATCTGCTTTTTAAATAACGGAACTACTGAACCATTTGAACCCAGCACGTTTCCAAACCTGGTAACAACAAAACAGGTGTCGTTCAAAGTAGATGAGAACGATTGCACAATGATCTCTGCAAGCCTTTTGGTGGCTCCCATCACACTGGTAGGGTTAACCGCTTTATCGGAAGAAATAAATACGAATTTCTCAACTTTATACTGAACGGCCATCTGCACTATTTTCCAGGTGGCGATGACGTTCGTTTGTACAGCCTGCCAGGGAAATTCTTCCATTAATGGAACGTGTTTATAGGCTGCAGCATGGTATATAATGTGAGGATGAAACTCTTCGAATAAGTTTGTCATCATCTGCTCATCACGGATATCGGTAAGCACGAAACGATAATCTATACCGGAATGTTTTCTTTTCAATTCCTGTTGAAGATCGTATAAAGCGCTTTCCGAAAAATCAACACAAATAATCAATGATGCATCATGTTCAGATAATTTACGAACGATCTCGCTGCCAATAGAACCTGCTGCCCCGGTAACCATAATGGTTTTTCCTTTCAGGCTTTCTGCCACGTGCTCATCATATAACTGGATCGGATCACGGTTCATGAGATCGTTGATATCGATAGAAGCAAGTTTATCGAGGTTGAATTTGGCGCTGAATAAAGACTGGATCGAAGATATTTCCCTGATCCTTACTTTAAATGGCAAGGTATCTTCCAGGAATTGAGCTTTCCTGGCCGGGCTCAGCATTTTATTGGCAATGATGATATCCGTCACTTCATTCTTCAGCACAAAATCTTTCAACTCCTTACTTGCATCCAATACTTTCACACCGCCGATATACCGGCCGATCTTATTTTTATCATCATCCAGGAAGGCCAGTAAATTAAACTCATTTTCGTAATGGGTGCTGATCGATTTTTTTAGAAAAACGCCCAATTCACCGGCCCCATAGATCAACAATCTTTTTTGGTCGCCGCTTTTTTTAGAACGGTTATAATAGAAATAGAGGTAACTGATGATGAACCGGCTACCGATAATATAAATAGATGTGATGAAGAAACTGATGAGAAATAATTCTGGCTTCAACTGAAATTTCTGAGGAAGCACAAACTTTGCACTGGCACTTAGAACATGAATCAGGAAGATAATACCGATAAGATTCAGATAGTCTTTGCTGTTGAAAAACCGAATTACTTTTTTATATATTTTGAAAACCGACCATGCGAGGATACCCAAACTAAGGTGAATAAGGATCCTGTAAAAGATGGTCTGCAAAGGGAATTCACGGATCGATAAGAGCCTGTAATTTACCAGCAACGCAGAAACCAGGCCCAATACAATCAGCGCCTGATCGCCGATCAGCACAAATTGAGAAGGTCTTATGGAATTCCTTGTAAAAAATTTCATACTAAACATTTTTTAATTTCACTAACAACAAGATTCAAACTTTCACGAGTAGTATTGGATCCACTGGGCAAGCATAAACCTGTTTCAAACAATTCATCAGAAACGCCGTTGTTGTAAGCCGTGCAGGCTTCAAAAACAGGTTGCTGATGTAAAGGCTTCCACAATGCCCTAGTTTCAATATTTAGTTTTTCTAGTGATACCCTAACTTTTTCATTTGTGCCCGGCTCCCAAACATCCTTGCTGAACAACACCGTTGTGAGCCACCTGTTCGAAAAAAATCCGGTTGGCTCTTCAGGAAAATACATTCCTTTCACAGCACTCAATTCATTTTTATAAAATTCAAATATTTCTCTTCTTTTTTCAACCCTTAGTGGAAGTACTTCCATCTGTCCACGGCCAATTCCTGCCAACACATTACTAAGCCGGTAGTTATACCCGATCTCTTTATGAAGGTAATATGGAACGGCTTCACGGGCCTGTGCCGAAATCTTCCTTGTTTTACTTATCAGCTCAGCATTGTTAGATGTCAAAGCGCCACCACCACTGGTAGTAATAATCTTATTCCCATTAAAACTAAGAATCCCTACGCTGCCAAAACTACCACACGCTTTATTTTGATAAGTACTTCCCAATGCCTCTGCTGCATCTTCAATTAAAGGAATACCATATGACGCTGCAATAGCAATAATCTCATTCATTTTTGCCGGCATGCCATACAAATGAACCACGATGATGGCAGCAGGTTTTTTACCTTTCGAAACCTGGTCATCGATTGCAGTTTTCAGCAAAGCAGGATCCATATTCCAGGTATCTTTTTCGCTGTCAACAAATACGGGTTCTGCTTTACAATAGGTGATGGGAAAAGCCGAAGCGGCAAAAGTAAAACTCTGGCAAATAACAACATCTCCTTGTTTAATACCTAATATTTCAAGCGCCAGGTGTAAGGCACCGGTTCCGGAATTCAAAGAAACTACTCCGTCAACATTTAGGTACGTTGTTAATTGCTTTTCAAAGGCATCTACATTGGGGCCTAATGGTGCAACCCAATTTGTTGCAAAGGCTTCTGCCACATATTCTTTTTCCTTTTCGCCCATATGTGGTGACGAAAGCCAGATTCTATCCACTACAGATTTATATTTAATGAAATGGTCAAATTATCTTTCAATCAAGATAACGGATTAGGTGTTAAGCCTTAAAGATAAGTTAAAATATAGAATTTTTTAATGAAAACCATATTATTTAATGATAAATTAGCTATTTATTTAATATGTATGGAACTTTACCGGTTTAGCCGGTATTCCTACTGCTGTGCATTTTGCAGGCAAAGACTTTGCCACAACGGCTCCAGCCCCAATAATTGTTTCTTCTCCAATATTGAGCTGGTTGATTATTTTTGCACCGGTTCCAACATAAACAGCCTCCCCGATCTCTACTTCTCCTGAAATATTTACCGCCGGCATAAAGGAAGCATAATCTCCAATGATCGTATCATGCCCAACAGTACAAGCCAGGTTTAAAATGACATGCCTGCCTACCTGGATATCTACGGTGAGGATATTTCCTGCACAAATAATACAACCTTCTCCCAGGGTTATGTTCGTTTTTCCTTTACAAACCGATGGATGTACGAGGGTAGGAAATTCAACGAGTGGATTTTTTACCTGCTGAATGATCTTTCGTTTTACCAAGGGGTTGCCAATGGCGAAAACGATCTGCAAAGATTCCTTCCATTCATTTAATGCCGATGTGCCGCCAAGGAAATGACGGTCATCGATATTACGTACATGTGAAAAATCATCGTCAAAATACCCTATAAAATCCCAGGTTTGCTTTTTTTCATTGATATCATCGATCAACCATTTCACTTCCCGGCCAAATCCGCCGGCTCCGAAAATTGCAATTTTTTTCATGTAAGTAAATTTTAACCTTTGAAGGCATCCATGGTAGCTTTCCCATCCTGGGTGATTCCCTCAGCGTGAATGATATTTTTAATGGTCATAAAGAAAATTTTCAGATCCAGCCAAAAAGATTGGTTGGCCACGTACCACGTATCCAGTTCAAATTTCTTTTCCCAGCTGATGGCATTCCTGCCGTTAACCTGCGCCCAACCGGTGATTCCGGGCTTTACCAGGTGGCGTTTGCGTTGTTGCTCATTGTACAAAGGAAGGTATTCTACCAGGAGCGGTCTTGGCCCGATCAGGCTCATGTTGCCGATCAGCACATTGAATAACTGGGGAAGTTCATCGAGTGATGTTTTGCGCAACATGGCACCAAATGGTGTAAGCCGCTTCTCATCGGGTAATAATTGCCCGGAAGCATCCCTGGCTTCGGTCATGCTCCGGAACTTGACGAGATGGAAAATCTTATCGTGATAACCAACTCTCTTTTGTACGAAAAAAAAGCGTCTATGCCCGGTCGCTAGTAACAGGATTATGATAATGATCATCACGGGCAGAAAAACAACAAGGGCCGTGAACGATGCCAGGATATCTAAGAATCTTTTAATAATATGGCTATAAAAAAATTTCATATTAATCATGCATTCAACCGGCCCTTTTGTTTCAGCCATTGCCGGTACTCGTCCAACAGGATATTCCACAATTGCTGTTGGTCGTAATTGGTTCGTATTTTTAACTGGATGGCTTTTGCAAACCGATCGGTTGTTGCCGGATCTTTGCGGGCTGCCAGCATAGCGCTTGATAACGCTTCCGTATTTTTTGGCGGCACCAGTGTGCCATTAATCCCATTCTCTACAATTTCATTGCAGCCATTGATATCAGACAACAGCAACATACATCCCATGCTGCCAGCCTGCAAAGGTACATTTGGAAATCCTTCCCGGTAGCTTGGAAAAACAAGGATCTTCGAAGCGGCCAGGTAAGGCCTGATATCTTTTTGAAATCCCCAGCACCGGATAAACCGGGAGTTTTTAAGCAATTCTTTTTGTTGTTCGTTGAGAGGATCCAGCTCAGGCTCTTCCTCTCCCAGCAACCAGAGCCTGTCACCAGGATAGCGACTATTGATCTCCGTGAATGCATCCAGCATTTCACCAATGCCTTTATCCTTTACCAGCCGGCCAATGAATACCCATATCCATGCACCAGGTTGAACATTTTCAGCAGCCAGTAATTGATCGGCTTCCCGTTGTATATTTTCATCTACAGAAAAATATTTACTATTGATACCATTACTCGATCCCTTTCCCAACACTTTCATTTTACCCAATGCAATATGCTGCTGTTCCAAAAACCGCTGCTGTACCATGGAATTGGGATATATTCTGCTGGCAGGCGTAGCCGTTAGTTTCTCCACAAATCGCAACAGTTTACGCATGAAGCCGGTGGTTTCCACCCATGGAAGTCCGGCAATTGTATGCAACCGAATAGGTACACCACTCATCCATGCTGCCCACATGCCCAGCAAACCTGCTTTTGGAGTATGGGTATGAACAATATCGGGTTTAAGTTTCCTGAAAATACGAATGAGTTTTACCAGGCATACCAGGTCCTGCACCGGGCTTATTTTTCGGGTAAACGGTACCGTTATATGCCTGCATTGCTCCTGTGCTTCCAACGCCTTCACTTCCGGCCCGTCGCTGCTGATCATTACTACCTCAAAGCCCTGTTCCTGCATGAATTTCATCTGCCCTTTTAAAAGCACCTGCATCGAAACGGGAACGGTGGTTATGCGAATGAGTAGCGGCATGGATAATTTTTGTGCGTTCCTGCTTATTTTTTTAATAACTTTTCTGTGATCTCATTCATGGTAAGACTCATGAATCCATATTGACTCCTCAATTTGTTGAAATGTGCAACGATCTGCTCTAATTCGCTGAAGCATTCCTTTGGATTATTGCCGAAATTATGCGGGTGCCACCAGATATGGTAATACGCATTTTTCCTGGCGGCTTCAGTCATTTCATTTAAGATACGGCGCATCTTCAATTTATTCTGGACTGGCTGGCCTGGTTTCCATGGACGATAAAGCCTGGTAGCGGGCAATTGAAGCGGCAGTCCGTTGGAAATATTGATGTCTTCCAGGCTTACCATTTTAATGGGTTGAAACTTCAGGTATGCGTCACCGGCACGAAAGAGTTTCTTCATGAATGATGAACCGGTAGCCGGTGCCCAATACCAGATATCCGGACTGGACCGTACCGACGTTATCCCCAGGTCGCGGCAAACAGAAAGATATTCCTGGTTGAACTGGTTTCGTGGGAAGACCAATGATTTTAAACTGATCCCTTTTTCAGCTGCTACCCGGCAGGCCATCTCCAGGTCGTACCGGAATTGGTCTTTGGTCTGACCTTTTTCAAGACAAAAATAATGTGCATAGGTATGGGTACCTATTTCCTGGTTTGGCGTTGACTTTATTTTATCAACCAAGGTGGGTGCAAAATGATATGGATCTTCTTCGCCCATAAATCCATGCCGGTTGATCCATTCATACGCTGATACGGCAGGATTATCAAAAGTGGGCAACTCTGCAGGCTTACCTTCCTCCCATTCCTTCCGGTTATGGCGAAATAACATGCCAACGGCCGCCCAGGTTACATGAATGTCCTGGCCGGCAAATAGTTCCAGTTTTTTTGGAATGATGTCGCGGGTATTGTTGAAATAACGCTGCGCATTTTCATCCATCAGCATATTTTCGAAACATCCCCAATGAAGTTCGAAGTCGAGGGAAATACAAAAAACACCCGGGTAAGCCATGATCTGAATATTTTCGTCTACCCTATCCTGTTATTTTGAAGATAGCTCTTCGAAAAATAATATTTATAGGAAATCGCTTTACAATAAATGATAAAGAAAAATGGCATCAACTGGGCCTTTTGCCGCATGGCGATGCCAAGGTTACCTGTAACCTGTGCCAGGGCAAATGATGCAAATAGAAAGAAAAACAGGCATATCCTGAACCAACCATTCCAATCACCCCAATACATAACGCCCTGTTTAATAACTATAAAAAACATATACAGGTAAACAAGGTTTTCAAAAGAAACGATGATGCCCAGCAATCCCTGTCCATCGAAGAACAATGGCCTGAACCAAAAGGTAAACAGTTTCATGAACAGCCCGTAATTCTGTATATCCACGCCTGTTGTAGCTTTACCAAGTTCAGCTGCCCGATGGCTGAGGCTTGAAGAAGAGAGGATATCTAAGCTGTCGGTTTCTGCAAACTTCAATACATCATCACTGATATAAATAAAAATAATACCCGCTGCCAGGAAAATGAACCAGCGCAGGTAAGGTTTAATTCCCGAGTTGGTCAATATAACTCCAAGCATGATGCTTACCACGGCTGTAAATAAAATATGAGGCCTGATCATGAACGTGAGGAAACCACCGATCACCAATGCGATAAAGCGCCGATTGAACCTGCTCAGTCCGTATGTAAAAAAGGCCAGTCCAAGTAAAATAACACTCCCTTTCCCGAGCGAAGAACTCCAGAAATGAAGATTAGGCAATAAAAAAACCAATTCAATGCCAGTCAGATTATGCCATACTGGTTTGAGTTGAATATTTTCTTTTGCCGTGATATAGAAAAGTAAAACCGCGATATATCCAAAAAAGGAGAATATGATCATGGTTACGTAATACGACAAACCAAAAAGACTGGCAAAAGGCCATGCCAGGAAATGAATGAAGGGTGTACCTATGCCCCATAGTTCAAGCCAGTTTACAGCAGCTGTAGTTTTTGAATAATATGCAATTGAATCACTGGTTGTATTGGCCGCATACACCATGTATGCGGTGGAAAGGAGGAAGTGAATGCAAAACATCAACCATACATAGCCTTCTGATGCCATGCGGAATTTATTGCTAATGGCCTTGATGAGGTAAGCGTTTACCAGTACAATTAATAATATGACGAGTGCTACATCCATATTTAAAATAGTTCCATGGAACCAAGCGAAGGTTGCCAATGAGCAAACTGGTTAAATTGAGACAGGTCTGTCATGGCCAGCGGCCTGGTGGTGATCACGGGTCCTTTCCTGAATGGACCGTAAAACCCGGGCAGATGATTTTTCCCTGGTAAAAATAAAGGAGAAGATGCCGCAGAAACCAATGCAGGCCGAATATGCCGAACCAATTTCCTGAATGCTTTCATGGCTGGCTTTGTACCGGTATATCCTGTTTCTGTCCAGGCTTCGCAAATGCGCAATTCAATGAAGCGATTCATTTTTTTCAACCTGAAAATGAAACCAAATTCGCCAGGTTCTACCAGTGCTCCATATTTAGCTACCGGGCAATGGTTATATCGCCAGTCAAGGTAATTATAATCAATGGGTGTATAATATGCGCCTTTGTGCAAAGGCAGTGATAGTGTATTTTGAATGGGTAATATGGCTTTATCTACCGGGTAATCGTTGTAGCATTGCTGAATGGCCTTATCGGCGTGTAAGCGTGGCAGTAAGCTACCCGGCCCAATAAAAACCGGCAGGCGGCCTGCCTGCGACCAGCCCATTTTCAGGTATCCCTGCATACTAATGGGGTTGGGAGAATTAAAAACCATATCCACTCCTTCCTGCTTGCATTCCTCAACAGCCTGCATGGTTAGTTTGCGAAAAATGCCTTTCCCCTGGTGTGCGGGATCTGTGGCGGTGTCTACGGCTCTAACTGCAGTTACTGTTCCTTCTGCAGACAACCAACGCCAATGCATAAACGCCCGAAGCCCGATGATCTTATCTTCTTCCTTTGCCAAAAGCACTTTTGATTCACCGAAGGGATTCTGAAAATGTTTCCAGGAAAAATACGCTTCCGTTTTTGGCGTCAGCACTTCCCCGATGCTCAGCTTGAGCAGGTCAATGATCTGTGGAAGATCGTTATGATGAGCCTGTGTTATATTCATTGATACAAATGTAATTAAGGCAGGATGGATTTGTATAATAATTCTGTTTGCTGCACCATTGATTGCAGGCTGAATGAATGGATCACCCGTTGCCTGGCTTTAGCGCCATATTCCCTGATCATTTCGGGATGCTGTAACAGTTTTGTTAACCGTTGTTCAAGGGTTGTCCACTGTTGCAGTGGCACCATAAATCCATCTTCCTGGTCGCGAATCACTTCCTTGATACCACCGGCATCAGTACATACAACAGCACATTCCATGCTCATGGCTTCGAGTAAAGCAACCGGCAACCCTTCAAATTCCGATGTCATCATAAATATATCCATGGCCGATAACCAGGGAAGCACGTTTGTTTGCAAGCCGGGCATAATAATCGCATCCTCCATTCCCTGTTCTTTCAGGTATGCTCTTATTTCGGGATTCAGGATACCATCACCCACAATGCAACCCCGGATAGAAGGAAACTGCTGATGCATTTTTTTAAACACATCTATCCATTCCTTCAATCGCTTTTGAAAACGAAATACAGCAATGGTGCCGATAAATATACAATCGGGAGCAATGCCATTGGCTTTTCTTGTTTCCAATCCGGCGGCCGGGTTGCGTACAAAAAAATCTACATTTACGCCATTGAGAATGGTTTGAACCGGAATCCTGGGATGTATATTTTTCCTGATCGATTCGGCTACATCCGCAGAAACCGCTATGGCTTTTGTTTGAAAATTAAAACTGTATTTATTGATGTACTTCGTGATCCAATGATAACGTTCCTGTTTGTTGTGTTCGGAATAGATCACAGGGATACCTGTTCTTTTGTGAATATACCTGCCTGCAAAACCTGCCCATGGCAGATGGCAATGTACAAGGTCGATTTTATTATCGCGGATATACCGGATCACTTCATTGATCTTTAGTACGATGTAAAAGTTATTCTTTGCCGGAATATTTTTTACAATGCCTCCCTGTTGCTGAAGGCCTTCCACCATTTGATTTTTCCATGGAAGGAAATAGATATAATGAAATTCGAAAGCCTGCTTATCATGCTTCTTCAGGGTTTCCTGGAGCAGCATCTCTGCACCTCCACGGCCAAGCGATTTAATCAAATGCAATACTTTCATATCAGTGTATAAAACCAGTATTAATTTTTTTCGTCCAGGATGTCTTTGTATAAAATTTCAAAAGCATCCAGGCATTGCCGTAAGCTATAATGTTGCTCAACAAATTTTTTAGCATTGGCTCCCATTTCTTTTCGAAGAGCTGTTTGTTGTAAGAGGGTAACAATGGCTGCTGCAAATTGATCTGCATGGTGGTTTAAAAGTAACAGGCCTGTTTCGCCATCTATCACCACTTCTCCTACACCTCCTGCTTTTACTGCCACAGTTGGCAATGATTGCATGCCTGCTTCCAGTACCACGCCTGGAACTCCTTCAATGGTACTGCCCATGATAAACAGATCTGATCCTGCCAGTAATTGTTGTACTCCTTCCCGGTGACCAGCAAAAAAGATGGCCTGGTCAAGTTTATTATCATTCACAAAAGTCTGTATCGCTTGAAAATTTTTTCCTTCCCCGATAAAAAGCAGTTTGGCGTTACCGATAGTAAGTAACACTTTTTGAAAACTTTCTATTAGAAAAGGATGGTTTTTTTCGTCGGAGAACTGGCCAATATGAATAATGAGCGGGGAACTTGCATTAAAACCAAATTCAGCAGCGATCTTTTTTCTCTCCGAAACCTGGTCGAAGAAGAATGAAGGAATACCACGCCGGATGAGCTTAGTTTTAGCAACGGGGTATTGATACGTTTTTACGAGGTCTTCCAGTGATTGTTGCCCAACAGACGTAACCCTGTTTACCTTTTTAAACAAAAACCGGTTAAATGTTCTCTTCCAGGAATCTTCTTTTGCCCATGAACTTACCATGCTGATATTGCGGTAAACAATATTCAGGCGTGGATTCACCAGTTTGGCAAATACAGCATATTTAAGCGTATCCGACCCATTTGCTTGTATGATATCGGGCTTAATTTTTTTGATTAGTTTAATCAATTTAAAAAGCAATCCAACGCTGAATGGCGATTTACTGCCATCAAGATCTATATTAACAACCGAGCGTGCTGTGAGCGTATTCGCAGGAGCTTTATACAATCCTGCGAAATAAACTGTATGACCCGCATCTGCGAGTAAGCCGCTTAATTCTGCAGCGAATACTTCTGCTCCCCTGTACTGGCGTTTGGTTACTAATTGCAGTATCACCATATTATTGAGCCGTCAGCCAGTTTTTAAATTGAATGACACCATCTTTGAATGAAGTGGCAGGGTGATAATCCAAAGCGTTGGTGGCTTTGGAAATATCGGCATAGGTGATCGGTACATCTCCCATTTGCTCAGGCAATTGATTGATGATGGCTTTTTTACCCAGTACATCTTCAAGGGTTGTGATCATTTCTGAAAGGGAAACCGTTTGGTGATTGCCCAGGTTGAAAACTTCAAAAAGAGTTTTGTCGTAATGAATGGCCTTTATGATTCCTTGCACGGTATCGGCAACGTAGGTATAATCTCTTCTTGTACTTCCGTCGCCAAAAAACTGGATTGGTTGTTCGGTTAGGATCTTTTTACAAAACAGGTGAATGGCCAGGTCGGGGCGTTGGCGAGGACCGAAGACCGTAAAAAATCTCAATGCAATAAAACGGATACCATACAAATGACTATACACATGGCCCATTAGTTCGCCCGAAATTTTTGTGCTGGCATATGGACTGATCGGGTTGAGATCGGTATCTCCTTCTTTCCATGGATAATTTTTATTGATTCCATAAACACTGCTGGAAGAAGCGAATACAAACTGTTTGATATTATGCCGGCGGGCAAACTCCAGCATATTCTGCGTGCCTTTCACATTCACATCCTGGTAGGCGATGGGATTTTCAATAGACGGTCGTACACCTGCTTTGGCTGCCAGGTGTACAATGGCCACATACGTTCCCGTTAGTTTTTTCTCCAGCTCTGCTTCGTGTAAAATATCCAGTTCAATAAAAGTACAGGACGGATTCTTTATAAATGAAGCGATATTTTTTTCCTTCACTGCCCTGTCATAAAACGGGTCGAAGTTATCTATAATAGTAACTGCATAATTACTTTCCAGTAATTTTTCAACCAGGGTGCTACCGATAAATCCTGCACCGCCTGTAACAATGATTTCTTTTTTCTCCTTTTCCATACGTTTTATATCAATGCTTGCTGATCAACTTTGTTTTCAACTACTTCTTTGAGAAACGTTTCATACTGATGTGCAATCATGTTGATGTCGAATCTTTCGCAGGCGACCTGCCTGGCCCTTTTACCCATTTCGATCATCGAAGGATAAGATTCAATCATCCTGTTCATGGAAGCAGCGAGTTCGTTTGTATTTTTTACCGGGTATATTACCGCAGTGTCGTTGCTTACGGCTTCGAGGTTCATGGGAATGTTGGATGCAATGATGGGAATACCTGCGATCATGGCTTCCACCAGTGAGCCACTGAAGCCTTCATACCAGGAAGGAAATACAAAACAATCTGCGTCGTATAATTTTCGCCAACCGTTCGGAACTTTTCCATGAAGGGTTACCCGATCGGACAGTTGCAGTGTTTGTACTAAAGATTCCAGTTTCTTCCTGAACAATCCTTCTCCATAAATATCCAATTGAATATTGGGATGCTTTTCGCCTACCGACTTAAATGCCTGTAAAAGTTCTTCCAACCCTTTACGCTGCAGCAAGCGGCCCACGAATACAAATTTAAATCGCCCGTTGTTATTAATCGGCTTCCATACCGGGAACAGGCTAGTTTCCCTTCCACGGTAAATGACCTTGCTGTTCTTTTTCTGTACGTGAAGTGCTTTGGCATTGCTCCTGGCTATAGATGCTGCATTGGATATCCAATAAACGGGAATCCCGGAAGTATACCTGTCGAGCAGCCAGAAAAAACGAAATTTAGCATACTGCTTTTTCTTCCGCATTTCTTCTATCCTGATATCGCCATAACTATCATTCACAAAAGTTCCTACTACCGGCGTACCTGTGATCTTTCCTGCAAATCTTGAAATGAAATTGGCCCGCATGATGGAGGAAACGATGAGGTCGGGCTTTTCTTCACGAATCATCTTTATCAACCGGCGTGTTCCGGTAAGAAGGGATCGCTTCCCTTTCAGATCTACATAACAGAGGGGGATACCCGCTTTTTCGTAATCAGCCTTCAGATCCGAGCCGGGATAAAAGTAGATGACTTTCACTTCCACGTCTTTTGAAAAATGACTGAGGATGTCGAGCGTACTTTTTTCTGTACCTGCGTTGGCCAAACTGTCTAAAGTGAAAAATACTTTCATCGGGGGCTTTATGATTTGCCGGAAACCTGGCAGGTACTCTTAACCGTTATAAATATTGGTGATATAATCTTCCGTAGCATCTTCTTTCGATATGATCTTTGCCGGGTTGCCCATGGCTACCGAATTGGAAGGTACATCTACATTAAGGTAACAGTTGGGGGCGATCAATACATTGTCGCCTACCGTTATTTTTCCAACGATCACGGCTCCCGGACCCATCCAAACGCGGTTACCAAAGGTTGGTGATCCTTTGAGACTTCCCCGTTTTGTTTCGCCAATGGTTACATTGTGTGAAAGATAACAATTGTTTCCAATCACCGTCTTGCTGTTGACCAACAAGGGGCCGAAATGGCTGATCCTGATGCCGCCACCGATCTTTGTTCCTCGTGGTATCTGGTAACCGTATTTGAAAGTGAGTTTATGGTATTGCATCCGGGCATACCGGCCCAATACAGAATACCGGCTGAGTGAATAACTCAACCTGAAAAATAAGGTAAAATGAAACCCTGTATTGCGATAGGCTTTTTTAAATGCGGCAAAGCCCAGGTCACCCGCATAGCGAAATAAGTCAGCTTTTAATAGCTCACTGGCAAGTACTTTATTGTATAATATTCGCTGCAGCATTACTTTTCTTTGATCCAGGAAACATTATTCTTCACAAGCGCTTTATGCTTTTCGAGCACATTGGAAAAATAATGGTTAAAATCTATTTTATTTTCTTCAATTTTTTCAATGGAATCAATCACCGAATCTACCCAACCAGCATCATTTACATTAGCTGACGGCAGCGGGTATTCGAATTGCTCGAACAACTCCTTTGTTTTCCAAACCAATCCTTCAATGGCTACTACCGGTACTTTTACAGCCAGCGCCATAACATTAGCATGCAGCCTGGCACCAACCAGGTATTCGTATGCTGCTATTTTTTTGGCGAAGTCAAGGTAGTCGGAAGACTCTTCCAGTACCCCAACATTATAATCTGATTTGAATTTTTCAATGATGGGAATATCCCCCAGCGGTTCATTGGTAATGAAAACAAGGTCTTTGTTGTAGCTTCTTACTTTGTCAACTATCTTGCCCACATCTTTCCAGTCGAAATTAATGAACGGGGTAAAATTGATCCCCACCAGACCATTCTTTTTTACGCCACTGTAATCGGGAGATGTTTTGATGGCGGTATCCGGCGCTATAAAAACAATATTTTCGGGAACACCGAAGGAAACGATGGTGGCTTTGGAAATAGCTCCTCTCACCACAATATGGTTCATGTTTCCATACACAAGTTTCACTATCTTTTTAAATGCATCATGTTTCACTACTACCGATTGATTTACTGCACCGGTTTTCTTACCTAGTTTCTGTGCCACCCGTAATTCCAGCATCTGCCTGAGGAAAACATGGTTATCACTTACCTCGCCTGCACCGCTGTAAATTAAAAAGTCAGAGGCATTGATCGCATTCAGCCTTTTTACATATTGCTTGTTGAATAAAAACAATTTATCAATCTTACGTTTCAATGGCCTGAGGAAGGTTTTAAACTTCTCCAGCTTCAACGATTTATTTTCGGTGAGTTTAAACTGGTTCACTTTGGAAACAAATACATTGCTGCCTGCACTCAATGGACGGTACTTTTTTACTACCGCATCGGCCCATGACTCAAACAGCCTTTCCGGGTCGGAACTTGATTTTAATTTATCAATGCTATACCCGAATAAGCCCAACGGCCTTCCGCCAACATACAGATTTTCCTTTCCAACCTCTTCTTCAAAAAGTTTTATAAGTTCCATCGAAAGGGCCTGATTGCCCAGGTTTGTTGTCTTTAATTTTGTAACCAAAAAAACTTTCTTCATAAAAAATATTTGCAAAGATAACCGAAATCAATTTTTTTATCGGCTCCTGGTATTGCGTTGACTTTAATTATTTCAATATATTTTTTCTTTACCCATCTGTCAAAAACCCTGCAACTGCACCATTTTATTAAAGGTTGGTGATTTAGCGATCAATTCGTCAAAAGTACCCACCTGGTCTATCTCTCCTTTATTCAGGAGTATGATCCTGTCGGCATTCCTGATGGTCGACAATCGATGTGCAATGATGATGATGGTATATTTACCTTTCAGGGTTTCTATATTTTCCTGTATCTCTCTTTCTGTTTCAGAATCAAGCGCCGAAGTGGCTTCATCCATAAACAGGAAATCTACTTCCTTGTATAATTCTCTTGCAATGGATAGCCTTTGTTTTTGTCCACCGCTGACATTAATGCCATTGCTTCCCAGGCTGGCATTTTCCTGCAAAGGCTGGCTCATCACCAGTTCATGGATAGACGCTTTTTTAAGGGCTTCAAAGAAACGGGCCTTATTGGCTTCAGTTGGTTCGTCCCAGAAACTCACATTGTTGAAAATGGTATCACTGAAAATGACAGGTTCCTGGGTGATATATCCCAGTTTCTTTTGAAAACTTTCCTTGTTGAGCGATTCCAGGTTTTCACCATCGATCAATACATCTCCTTTTGTAGGAGAAAGTAAGCCTGTGATGATATTGATCAATGTCGTTTTCCCCGAACCGCTTTCCCCAACAATGGCAATGGTTTCATTTTTTCGAATGCTGATATCAATGCCATTAAGGATCTTCGAATTCTCATAATTGAAAGAAAGATTTTTCAACTCAAGGGTTTGCTTAAAGCCGCCAAAAAGTTTATTTCCTATGCGTTCCTTGCCTGCCTTTAATTCAGCATTAAAATCGGTCATATTCTGCAATGCACCGGAAACACTCAGGAACTGGTTCCAGAAATTCTGCATGCCCATTAAGGAAACGAGCGCACGGTAAAACAATAACAGGCTGAGAATAATGATGGCAATACTCTGGTGAAAATAAAGTACCTGAACGAGGATGACTGCCATTACAACAAGGATGATCAGTGGTTCACGAATAGATCCAAGCCCTGCAGCAATCAACCCGGTCTTCTTCGTTGATTGCTGAATCTTATTATTCTGTTGAATGAGTTTATCGGCATACTTATGAATAAGGCCGGTAGATTTTAGATACTTGAAGAATGAAACTTTTTGGATGAGCAATCCCTGGAATGCATGGTTGTCGGCTGTTAGTTTTTTAGAAAGCGTTTTCGTCGTTTTCTGCATTTTCCTGAAAATGATATTCGTTAATCCACCGCCAACAACAACCAGCAATGCAAATTTCGGGTTGGCTACCAGGGCCATGCTGATATACACCAACACAAAAACACCGTATTGTACCGAAATAAAATAATAGCGATAAGCTTGTTTCACTTTTTCCACTTCACCGCTGAAAGTATTCTGGATCCTGCCGGTATCGGAATTTACAAATACATTGTAACTGAAATTAGAAAGCCCAACAATATTACGGGTACGTATCATGTTGATGAATCTTTGTTCATACATCACGCGGGTATAGCCTTCGGTAAATTTCATTACACCTTTCAGGGCAAAGAAAACAAAGATCACGGTCAATACCACGCCAAGGGTTAGTGAGATGCCAAGCCAGTTAAAGATGTCGGCCAGGAAGGAAAGGTTTCCCATGTTACTGTTGTTGGCCTTTACATTGTCGCCATCAACCATCTGAAGCAAAGGTATAAACATGGCCAGCCCCAGGCCATCCATTAAACCCACGAGGATATTCAGGAACAAACTAACAAATATCCGGTATCCGAGATGCGAATAGAAGTAATAGAAATACTGGAAATATTTTTTAAAGATTTTCTTAAATGTGTTCACTTTTACAATAAGGATCTGGCGGGTAAGCGCCTTTTAAAAAGTTCAATAATGATACTATCTTTTATGCATAAGCCATAGCACCAGTTCCAGGGAGGATGCGATCAGATAAAATAGCAGAAATCAAATGGTACGGGAGGTGGTTAGCCCTTTTTCTTGCTTTCATCGGCTGAGCTTGAATAATAGCTGTAGCCATATTTTCGTTTGTAATAATAGTTGCCGTATTTGCTGCCGAAATATCCCCTGTTCTTAACGCCATTGAACACCAGCGCCATGCTTTTGAACAGGTTCCTGCGATGCCATTCGTTGATCTCCTGGATCTGTTCCCTGACCGTTTGCTGGTAGCGTGTAACGATCAACGTTACATCGGCCCAGGCGCCCAGGATCTGTGCATCGGCAACAATACCGAATGGAGGTGTATCAATGACCACGATCTCGTAGTTTGCATCGAGGTAAGCTTTTATTTTACCGATGTATTCGCCTGATATCAATTCCTGCGGATTGGGCGGAATGGCACCTGCCGGGAAAAAGTCAAGACGCTCTTTCGGGTTATTAGAAACAGACACTACGATATCTGCAGGTTCAGATTTACCGATCAGGATGTTGGTCAGGCCCGGCCTGTCTGCTGAAACACTGAGTGCTTTTGTTATTTTCGGCCTGCGAAGATCAAATTCAAGCAGCGCCACTTTCTTCCCCTGTAATGCATAACTCTTTGCAAGGTTCATCGACAAAAAGGATTTACCCTCACCGCTCACACTGGAAGTAATAAGAATATAATTTGTTTGTCGGCTGGCCGAACTGTAAAAATTGATATTGGTACGAAGCGACCGTATCTGTTCCCCGAACATAGAACGCTGTCCGCCATCGATCACAAAAGGAAGTTTTTCTATATTCTCGGCTTGTTCCAGTTCTGCGATCACCGGCATATTGGTCATGCCCTGTAATTGCTTTTTAGAAATGATCTTACGGTTCAGCAATTCTTTAACAATGGCAATCAAAATAGGCAGCAGTAAGCCAATGATAATGGCCGCAGATAAAACGATTGTGCGGGATGGCTTTAGAATGGCGTTAATCTTAACCGGCGGATACAATATTTTAGTATTCACCGTTACCGATGCTTTAGCAATGGATGCTTCTTCTCTTTTTTGCAGTAAGGTGAGAAACAAGGCTTCTTTGATATTCTGCAAACGGGTTTTGTCGATCAACTGCTTTTCTTCTCCTGGTGTACTTTGCAGGTATGCACTGGCGGTAGCAATATTCTGGCGGTAGGTTGTTTCCGCGATCCTTAAATTGTTTTTATAGTTCTCTACCTGGGCATTCATGTTACTACGCAGATCTGCCAGGTTCTTATCAATTAATTTAAGCGAAGGATTGTTTTCGGTATAGTTCAGCGATAATTTTTCCCTTTGAATAAGCAGTTGCTGGTATTGTGCCAGTGTTGATTGCAAGGCAGGATTATTTATACCAACAAACGAAAGATCTGTTTCTTTCAGGTTTGGATTTTTGATAAACTCCTCCACCGAACCGATGGTCGATTTCATGATGCTGATCTCGGTAAGTTGCTTATCGTAATCCTTCATCTTTTCAAGGTACAATTCACCATTAGCACTTGATCCGACAAAACCCTTACTGGCTTTAAAGTGTGCCAGCGCTGTTTCAATGGAATCAAGTTCTCTTCCAAGCGGCGCCAGGCGTTGTTCAATGAAGTTGATGGCTTGTGAAAAACTTTGCGATTTATCAGATTCCAATACGTGGTTATACAGTTTGATCAGTCCGTTCAGGATGTCGATTGCCCGATCGCTTGATATATCTGCATAACTGATGTTGATGATATTACTTTCCTTGGTTGTGGTAATATTAATAGCCCGGCTTAATGCAAAAGCCGCAGACAACCGGTTTTTACTATAGCAGAATATTGGAGTCTGGCTAACAAAATCTTCCAGTTTGTTTACAACAATCGTATTTCCTTTAATGCGGAAGTACTCTCCCCATTTGGCATTGCCTTCAGCAGAGTCTGCAGTAAAATGAAACCCGTTCTTTTCAGGCACAATGGAAAAATTGATCTCCGGAATATCATTACCTGTTTTATCTACAATATTCCATTTGATGAGGCTGTAAAAGTCTTTATTCTTAAAACGCCCCTGCGCTTCCGCATGGTATTGCAGTCCTAAGCTATCAACAATTTGGGCTGATAGGGAAGGTGATTTAAAATAGGCGATCTTATCATTAAATGGATCCCTTTGTGAACCAAAAAATGCCTGGCCAATTGATACTTCTTCTTTTTGTTCTAAACTAATGCTCGAAGAAACATTGTAGATCACATTTACATATCTCAGGTAAATGCTTCCTGCCGCATAACCAAGCAGGCCACATAATAGTATATATGGCCAAATGGAAATGACCCTTCTGAAATCAATATCCAGTGTATTGGTTCTTGGGTTTGACTGCTTAGCAGGTTCCTTATCTGAAACGATGGCGTTATTTTCCCAAACGTTATGGTCGTCTTTAATCATTCTTATAATTTCAATAGAGCTATGAAAACAGTTAATGCAGCGCCGGTAATGGTAAGAATACTTCTGCCCGGGCTACCAGGACTCAATAATGATGAATACTTTCCTGGCATCATATATATCAGGTCGTTATTTTTAAGATAATAGTGACTGGAGAGAAATATATTCTTGCTATTCAGATCCAGCTTCGTAAAACTGCGTTCCCCACTTTCTTCGCGAATGAGCCAAACTTCATTTTTCCTGTCGAATGGATCCTGTGCTCCCGATTGTGCAATGGCTTCGAAAATGGTCATCCTTTCATTCAACATGGTTATCGCAGTTCCCAAACGGCCATTCATAAAATATACTTTGCCATTCAGGTTTACATTCACAAAAAGGTCTTTATAGAAAAATGAAAGTTTTTCCTTGATCAATGCTGAAGCTTCCAGGGTAGTCAATCCTCCAACAGCAACCTGGCCCAATAATGGAAATTCGATTTTTCCCTGTGCACTTACTAAATAACCATTATTCGCCTGTTGTACAGCATTGCTGGTACTTTGAACGTTAAATGGATTGAGGAACGCTGTCAATGCCGGATCGGTTGAGCTTACGGTAATTGCCAACCTGTCTGACCGTTGTATGCGTTGAACAGATCCCTGGTCTACTGAATCCAGCTTATGCTTGGTTGGAGCCTGGTCGTGAAAATAATATAGTCTACTGGGAGAAACACAGGCTGTTAAAGAAAGCAACCACAAAGAAATTGCTGAAATCAGTATCAGTTTATGCATAAATGAAGAAATTACAAATAAAAATAAAGTTTATACGTCATTAATGCGCAAATATCGCAAATTATTGGCTACCAGCAGCCTTTAAAGCCATGGATTTTAATATAAATGGCTTCGCCATCCTCACCCACAGGTAAAGTTCAATTGCCTGATTTTAACGTATCGTTAGCAAAGTGCGAAGATAAATTTTTAAGCCCATGGTGCCTATATTAAATGAGTAAAGCTGGTTATTAAATGGTGAATTTGGCTACATATTTAAGTTTGAACTAATTGATAGTTGTCTTTAAATATAACAAGAGTCTCTTTTTATAGAAAATTTCTTACAACCAAGGGAGGACATTAATTAAGAGTTGCTTGCAACATGGATAATCGATCCTGTTGTTGTGTGCATTAACTCCCAAGAATAATAAATAAGGAAGTAGAAGAAAATGCTCAATATTCAACAATCAATATTCAATACTCATCTATCCAGCATCCAGTATCCCGGATCTTGTATCCTGTATCCAGTATCCAGTATCCAGTATCCAGCATCCAGTATCCAGTATCCAGCATCATCCCACAAAAAAAACGCACCCCAATTTACCGGGATGCGTTTTTAAAATTTATTCTCTTCCAGTTTAGAATTTCACTACCCTGGTTGTTTTTACTGTTTTACCCTGCGTTACTTCCAAAAAGTATGCACCGGCTTTAAGATCGCTGCCAATATTGGTAGAAGCATAAGGCAATACCCTGGTTGTTTTCAAAGTTC
>JAKQKY010000434.1 GCA_029560415.1 Bacteroidota bacterium
TCGCAGGAGCTGAACTTGCCACACCAGCCATATTGTGATGTTCTGCAAACCAGTATCGGGTATAGCCTTCCGCTTCTGCTTGTTTTGCCAATTGCAGGCTGATGTGAAAACTATCGGCTGCAGTTTTACCTTCTAATATAGTAGCAAGGTCTAAAATGGAATACAGAATATTTTTGATCATGCTGAATAGCGATTGTTACTATTCATAACAGTTTAATTTGTTTAAAGTTTAGCGGGAGATTATTTCTTTTGGATTCAACATTGTTAAAATGAAACTATCTCAACTTTGATGTACAGCTTAGGCGATACATACAAAAGTTGAATGATTTATGTTCCTGGCGGATCTAAAAGCTGGTTAGCTTTGAACGATGAAAAAGTTCTCACTCTATTTAATGGCCGTTCTGTACATCGCCGCAGGATTTAATCATTTTATACATCCGGATATGTACATAACAATTATGCCACCCTGGCTACCCTATCATGCGGCATTGGTTTTAATAAGTGGCATTTGTGAAGTAGTATTCGGATTAATGCTGTTGCTTCCCACTACCCGAAAAATGGCTGCCTGGCTGATCATCCTGCTGCTGATCGCCATTTTTCCTGCTAATATTCAAATGATGCTGCACTATATGGATGAAAATAATCCCCGGCTGTGGATGGCAGTTGTAAGATTGCCGCTGCAGGTGCTGTTGATATGGTGGGCATATGGTTTTACAAAAGAACCAGTTTTGAAAACGTAAAGTTTTATTATTGGTTTGCAACTCAGGCATATAAACAATATCAGCGGTTTTGATTAGTAAGTACAAAAGTTCTGAGTTAAAAAACTCAGGATTGCATTCAATGTTTTAGTTTCCTTTTAAGAGAACTTAAAATTGCTTATATGAACTGAAAAGTATATGAGGCAAAAAAAATCCGCAGGTAAGTCCTGCGGATTGCTGTTAAAAAATATGATTAAAAGCTTATAAGGTTGCGGTTTCCCTGGCAGTTTGAAACTGCTTTACAAAATATATCTTTTTGCCATTGATGGTTTGAGATGTATATACAA
>JAKQKY010000461.1 GCA_029560415.1 Bacteroidota bacterium
CCGGATATCAGCATGAAAAAAATACTCTTCATATGGCTTGTTTGCATGGGCAGTTTTTTCAGCGGCCAGGCACAGAATGTATTTAATGGACGAGTAACAGATGAGTATAAAATTCCATTGGCAGGCGTTAGCCTATCTGCCGATAAAACGGGGTCATTGGCCATGACCGATTCTGCTGGTCATTTTAGTTTTAGCCATACAGGCAACGCCATGTTGATTTCGTGTAGCCATGTGGGTTATCAAACAATGCGCTTTAACCTTTCTACTCTCACAGATACAACCATCATTTTATTAAAAGATAAAAGCATACTCCCGGAAGCAACCGTATATTCTTTTGAACAAAGAAAAGCAGCCCGAAGTATTCCGGCAGCGGTAACTGTATTGGAAAAAGATCTACTCAACAGGTATAGTCCATCCTCACTGGTATCAGCCCTCAATACCGTGCCCGGGGTGAAGATGGATGAAAGAAGCCCGGGCAGTTACCGCATCAGCATACGGGGAAACCTGCTGCGCTCAACCTTTGGCGTTAGGAATGTAAAAATTTATTGGAATGGGATTCCCTTTACCGATGCCAATGGAAACAGCTATATCAATGAATTATCGCCCTTGATGATCGATCGTATTGAAATACTCAAAGGACCATCCGGCAGTATGTATGGTGCAGGTACGGGTGGTGTAATGCTAATGAACACTGAGGCAACTGGTAATCCAGGTAAGCAATTACAGCTGCAATTACAAACCGGCAGTGATGGGCTGTTCTCGGCGCATGGTGCTTATCACCAATCGAATGCATCGTCGGCCAACAAGGTTTCTTTTACGCACCAACAGTCAGGCGGGTATCGTGAACAAACGGCTATGCGACGAGATGTTGTTCATTACACCGGTGATTTTTTCAGTAACAAACGGCAAAGCCTACACGCCAATGTGTTTTACAGTGACCTGTATTACCAAACGCCTGGTGCCTTAACAGCAGCAGAACGTGACAAGGATCCGCGGCAGGCGAGGCCCGCAGTGGGCATCTTCCCCGGGGCAGTATCACAACAGGCAGCCCTTTACCTGAAAACCATGTATGCCGGTTTATCCAGTAAAATGCAATGGGGAAGTTCCTGGAACAGTACGAATGCCATCTATTTGTCGCATACGCAGTTTAAGAATCCAACCATCCGAAACTTTGAAAGCAAGACAGAACGAAGTTTAGGCCTGCGATCGGTGTGGCAGTATCGGAAAAAAATATTGACGGTTACATTTGGCGGAGAGTATCAATTCGCATTTACCAATACCAGCACCTTTGGCAACAAGGCCGGCGTGGCTGATACCTTGCAATACAACGATGAGATCGGTGCCCGGCAATACAATGTATTTGTGCAGGCCGATGTAAAATTACACAGCAAGTTGGTATTAAATGCAGGCATCAGTTATAACCGTTTTCATTACGGTTTTACCAGGGTAGGTACCCTGTTAAACGGAGATCAAAGCAGTGATTTTAAACCACAGTTTGTTCCCAGGATCGCCTTGCTTGGAAAGATTTCTTCCGGGGTGAATGCGTATGTGTCTGTCAGTAAAGGATACTCACCACCATCGATAGACGAAGTACATGCCAGCGATGGATTGTTTAATACATCGCTCAATGCAGAGTACGCACTCAATTATGAAGCCGGCATCAAAGGACAGTTGGCCAATGGGAAGATCAGCTTCGATGCATGTATGTATTGGCTTGGCCTGCGGGAAACCATTGTGAGCCGCCGCAATGCTGGCGGAGCAGATTATTATGTAAATGCCGGTAAAACAAAACAACGCGGCATTGAAACAGCCTGGCAATACCGACCGGTTGATCGCAAAACAGGCGCCATCCGACAGCTGATGATCGGGGTTAATTATACGCACTTGAATGCCCGCTTTACCCAATACCAGCAAGGCGCTGTATCCTTTGATGGCAATCAATTGACCGGCACCGTGCCGGATATGGTATCCATTCAAACAAATCTCATCAGCGCAGCCGGGTTGTATGCAAATCTGCAGTATGCCTATACCGGCAAAACGGTATTGAATGATGCCAACAGTTTTTTTGCAGATGCCTATCAATTATTGTTTGTAAAACTTGGCTATAAAGTACATCTTTTTAAAAAGGTAGATACAGAAATATTTATGTCTTATGATCGTTCCCTCAACGGAACCTTTAGCCTGGGTAACGACCTCAATGCCGCTGCCAACCGCTATTTCAACCCATCGGCCCCCAGGAACCTGCAGGGAGGATTGCTGGTTAAAATTAGTCTGCGTTAACGAAGCGGGCTATTGGCCAAACTGTATCTTTGTAAAAAATCACAACATGAACTGGGGAATATTTGATTTTAAGGAAGTGCTCACCACCTCCTTTACATTATTCGCGGTGATCGATATGATCGGCTCCATTCCTGTATTGGCTACGTTGCGGCTAAAGATGGGCGGAGAGATCAGGTCTATTCAGGCAACCCTGATCTCGGGCGGGCTGATGATTCTATTTTTATTTCTTGGGCAGGAATTTTTAAATATGCTCGGGCTCGATGTGCAGTCCTTTGCGGTAGCGGGTAGCATTGTGATCTTCATCATTGGAATGGAAATGGTGCTGGGCCTTGAATTTTTTAAGCAGGATAACAATCCCAAAAGCGGCAGCGTGGTTCCCATTGCTTTTCCCCTCATTGCCGGTTCGGGAACGCTCACCACCATCATGAGTTTAAAAGCCAATTATCATGATGTGAACATCCTCATTAGTATTTTGATCAATTGCGTGGTCATTTATATCGTGTTAAAATCATTGAAATGGATCGAAAAAGTACTTGGTCCGAATGGAATGATCGTCATCAGAAAATTTTTTGGCGTAATATTGCTGGCCATTGCCGTAAAAATATTTGGAACCAACATCCAGAATTTCGGAAAATAACGAGCGGGCAATGGTTTACAACAAAGTTCTTTTACAAGAGAAAGCTAATCGATCATAAGTAACCTATCCGGTATCTTGTATCTGGCATCTTCTTACATGGCCTCGTAGTACAATGGATAGTATAAGAGTTTCCGAAGCTCCAGATCCAGGTTCGATTCCTGGCGAGGCCACTATGAATATAAAGTTATGAAGCTTCAATTTGAAGCTTTTTTTATTTTATAAATATTTTATTGAAGTTTTTAAAGCTCCAGGTCCAGGTTCCCTGCCTGACTGCGTCACGCAGGCAGGGATTCCTGGC
>JAKQKY010000467.1 GCA_029560415.1 Bacteroidota bacterium
CCAGGGAAATACACTCATCAATAACCTGCTATGGGATGACATGCGAACAATCCATTTTAATTGTGCAGATTCATTGGCTTCATTCAACAAACCGGTACTGATCATACAAGGCAAACAGGATATCATTGAAGAAAAAACGGCACGAAAAGCACAAAGCAATTTTAAAAAATCGCAGGTTGTTATCCTGGATAAATGCGGACATTATGGATGGCTTGATAGCCCAACGCTATATTTTAAAAGCATCAGAACTTTCCTATCCAACATAAAAAACTGACCAGTTTAATTCAAATACCAGATGGCAAAATTCAGCACGCTGGCAAAACTCACCCAACAGATATATGGAACCAGGAGCCAGGCAGCCACAGTAGAAATTTTACGAAATGATAAGATGGTTAACAGGATCATGATCCACATCAATATGATCTCTATAAAAGCCCAGCCAGGTTGCTGAGCATAAAAGAAAATGAAGGACCACAAAAAATTCAATCCCAACTGAATTCCATAAAATCGTAAAGCCACTTGTTTCTCTTTGGTTTCAGCTTTACTGTTCCAGATGAGGAAACAGGCGATACCCATCAGGATATAAAGGCTTGTCCACACAGGCGCAAAAAGCCAATTCGGCGGATTGAACGAAGGTTTGTTTACTGTGGAGTACCAGCCATTGACGGAAGCTGTGGTAAAAAATCCACTAACGGCCCCAACGGCAAGGGGTAATGTGATAGAAATGATTGCTTTAAAAATTGGTTTCATCGTATTGATATAACAGGTTTCCTTTGATAATGTTTAATTGAACCTACTTATATCATGCCAAATTTTTTATAATAGGAGATCAGGAAGCTGGTGACTTCATCATAACTCATAATGCCCTGTGGCTGGCGGTTGCCTTGCAGGAATTTCCCATACAGCCAGCGAATGACCGGTTCTGCAAAACTCTGGTGACTTCGGTTAAACCTGATCCATTCTTTGTAATCATCCACCACGGCCGGCAACAATTGCTTTCGGTAACGGTTAGCCGAAGTTGAATCAGTAAAAAAGAGGTTGCGGTTTGCATAAGTGAACAGATCCAGGTAAACAGAATAATGCAACAGGGTATCCGG
>JAKQKY010000469.1 GCA_029560415.1 Bacteroidota bacterium
ATTTCATTGTCATCCAGAGCATAAATTATAATTTTTACCACAGTGTACAGAGAGTTGATTCACGGAGTTTCACTGAGTGAACGACTCTATTTTGTTACCTCTGTGAAAATAACTCCTTCAACTCTGTGGTTAGATTCTTAATGTTGCATTAATATCTTCCCTCATTCTTTTATTTGGAATAATCAGCCAATATCTGCCTGCTTCTTTCTATGGCAGCTTCCAGGGTATTTGTTACGTTGGCCTTACCAATGCTGAACAGTAAACGGGCATGTTGTAATTCTTCCATTACTTTTTCGCTATGTACTTCCGATAGAATGAGTTTGGTGCCCCTGTGTTTTATTTCTTTATGCACTTCTTCAATGGTGCGGATGCCCGTTGCATCTATGATAGGTACATATCTCATCCTGATAATTAGTACGGCTGGCGTTTTTTCAATAAACCGAATCGCATCCTTGAATTTGTATGCCGCACCAAAAAATAACGGGCCGGTTATTTCAAATACTTCTACTCCCGTTGGAATATCGTACAGGTCAACTGCTTCCTTATCGGCACCTGTACCTGCTTCCATGTTATCTTTTACCAGGATATTTACATCACTCGATTTGATCATGTTGCGCATGAACAGGAAGGCAGCCAGCACCATGCCTATTTCAATGGCTACTGTTAGATCAACCAGTACCGTTAGTATGAATGTGGTGAGCAATATGGCCACATCAGATCCGGGACCTTTGAGTACCGAACGAAAACTTTCCCATTCGCTCATGTTATAGGCCACAACCACCAGGATGCCTGCCAGTGTAGCCATAGGAATGAGGGCGGCCCATTTTCCTACAAAGAGCATGATCAATAATAACGTTACAGCGTGTATCATACCGGCAACGGGTGTACGCCCGCCATTTTTTACATTCGTTGCCGTCCTTGCAATGGCCCCGGTTGCCGGGATGCCTCCGAATATGGCAGAAAAGATATTGCCCGTTCCCTGGGCGATCAGCTCCATATTCGATTTATGGTTGCCACCGATCATTCCATCCGAAACTACGGCCGAGAGCAGGGATTCAATTCCACCAAGTAAAGCGATGGTAAAAGCCGGTTGTATCAATTGTTTGATTGTAGCAAAATCAAGATGCGGTATAACCGGCATCGGCAGGGTAGAAGGGATGCTCCCAAAACGGCTACCGATCGTTTCTGCGGGTAAATGTAACCATTGAACAACAGCTGTGGATACCAGGATAGCGATCAATGAGCCAGGAATTTTATGTGTTATGTATGGCCACGCCTGGATGATAAAAACCGTACCGCCGGCAATCAGAAACGACTCCCAGTTCACCGTTGTAATGTGATTGAAATAAGAAATCCATTTGTCAATAAAATCAGGAGGAACCTGGTTCATCTGTAATCCGAGGAAATCTTTTACCTGTGTTGAAAAAATAAGCAGGGCAATGCCACTGGTAAAGCCGATGATGAGTGGATGCGGAATGAATTTTATGACAGCGCCAAGCCTGGCTATACCCATGATGATGAGCATGATGCCTGCCATAAAGGTCGCAATGATCAATCCATTTACGCCATATTGCTGCACAATGCCGTATACGATCACAATGAATGCGCCGGTCGGTCCTCCGATCTGTACCCTGCTTCCTCCCATGGCCGAAATGATGAAACCTGCAATGATGGCTGTGTACAAACCCTTTTCAGGAGATACACCCGATGCGATTCCAAATGCAATAGCCAAAGGCAATGCCACGATCCCAACGATCAGCCCTGCCATAACATCCCGGCCAAATTGCTTCTTTGAATAATGGCGGAGTGTATCAACTATTTTGGGTGTAAACATGGTATTCATGCCTATGATCCACGTTGATGGGTTACAATACGACCCGGGAATGAATTGTTTTCATTCACTTAAATACATATGTCATCAGCTGGATATGAAACTAAAGGTATCCAGATTTTTTAAAGTTTATGATAATTGACAACATCCGGAAAAATGAGACTTGTCACTTTTTCGATCATGTGAGGTGGCATTTCAGGTTTATCAGTCGTCGAGAACAACTTTATACACTTTGGCCATCGCATTCAATTCGATGATATTTTTGCAATCCATTTTTTTCAGGATGCGTGCCTTATGTGTACCAATGGTTGAAGTGTGGAGGTTAAGTATTTTACTTATCTCACCCACACTTTCACCCTTTACCAGGTGTTGTACAATTTCAAATTCGCGGGAAGATAAATGATCGAACGGATTTGCTTTCTTTTTACCAAGCACTTCTTCAGCAAAAGTATTGCGGAGGTTTTCGCTGATATAATGTTTATTGTTCAGCACATTGTTGATGGCTTTCCCGATCTCTGCGGTTGAAGATGCTTTGCTGATATAACCTTTAACACCAAGTTGCATGAACTTGCGTGCATACACATCTTCGGCATTCATACTAAAGATGAGAATCTTTGCTTCTGGCCGAATGGCAAATATATTATTGATCAACCCAAATGAATCAGTGTCTGGCATATTCACATCCAGGATCATCAGGTTAAAGTTGCCGTGCTTGATTTTTTCATATGCCGAATCTCCATCAATCGCTTCTTCTATTTCACTATGTGGCAATATGCTTTCAATATATTTTTTTAAACCAGTCCTGATGATTTCATGATCGTCTGCAATAAGTATCTTTATCATGATTGGGTTTTAAAAAATAATTCCATAGTAATTTAGTACATTCTTTACACAAGAAGAAGATCTATTTTTTCAAAGTTTGCCATTAAAGTACAACCAGCTCCCGGCGTTGATTCGAATCGCACATTGCCTTTATAAATTTCTGCCCTGCTTTTGATGTTTGAAATACCAACTCCCTTGCTGGGCTTGCTTATGTCGAAGCCAATGCCATTGTCGGTGATGGATAGAAATACGCCTTGCGTATTACTACGTAGTGCAATTACGACATGCGTAGACCTGGCATGTTTGATGATATTATTGATCTGTTCCTGCACTATCCTGAAAAGATTTAGTTTAAATTTATCATTGAACCTTTCTTCTTCAAATGCATCTGTCTCACAAACAAATTGCAATGGATGAACTTTTTGAAGATCATTCGTTAATCCAAGGATGATTTCTTTCAAACCAATGTCTGTTGTTAATGGTGTGATCAGTGATTTGGAAAGTTTCCGGATCTCTTCAATAGCTGTTTGCGTAAAAGTTAATGAACTATTCAATAATGATTCTCTTTCAATATCGTTTGTTTTGGCCATGTTGATATACAATTGAATGGCACCTAATAACTGGTTCACATTGTCGTGCAATTCCCTTCCGATCTCTGTTCGTTCATTTTCCTGCGCTGCAATCACCGCTTCGGTAATTTCTTTTTGTTTGATGATGTCTTCCAGGATGAGTTTCTCTTCAAGTTCTTTCTGGAAGCTGATATCTGTTTGAATGGCAAAGAATTTAATTAGTTCCCCTTCTTCATTAAACAATGGCTGTATCTGTATCTGAACAATAAAAGTTTTCCCGGTTTTATGATAATTAAGGATCTCGAAAGAGAAAGATTTCTTTTTTAGGATCTCATCTTTTATGAACTGAATGGTATCCGGGTTTGTCAACGGGCCTTGTAGAAATTCGCCCGGTTTTTTACCAAAAGACTCTTCCAGGGTATACCCGGTCATTTTAGTAAAGGCATCATTGATCCATAAAATGCGTTGATCCTTATCCGT
>JAKQKY010000504.1 GCA_029560415.1 Bacteroidota bacterium
ATAAAGCAATATACGTAGCAGCCAAGGGAGCAACGCCAATGGCATAAGCGATCGTCCTGGATAAACCATCTATCTGGAAATGAGCATAAGAGGTATCATGGTTATCCATATAAGTTGCCAGCACATAATTGGCTGGGATGCCCACAAAAAGGCCAAAGAAAATAATATAATAGAATACGCTTCTATTGTCTGCAATTTTTTTGTAGAACTGGCTGCGGCCTACCACGAAGCCAATGAGCATCATACCAAGCACCTTGAATATTCGACTTTGAAAAAGCAGGTCTCCATAACGGAAGAAGAACCCTGAGAGATCCCCTTTTAATATTTCCCACCAGTTTGCAGTACGGATATATGTTTTAAATGTTTCATCGCTGGTAACCCCTATCAATTTTTCATCAAGGTTGGCACCAATTTTATACATAAATGAAGAAGGATAATTTAATACCGGGAACAACATCTTTAAAGCATACAGTACAATTGGAGATAAGAGGAAAAGTATCCCGGTTACCAACAGTGCCTTATTGGAAAACTTCCTGAAGAACAGCAGAACAAATCCCATCAGTGCATAAAAGAAAATAATGTCTCCCGGCCAGATCAATAAATGAAAAGCACCGAGGAAGAGCATGATTGTTAACCGTCTCCTGATCAAAGGAGAACTCCGCATCTTTTTAGACTTGGCCCGCTTGAGCTGCAGGGCAATTCCCCAACCAAAAAGAAAACTAAAGATGGAATAGAATTTACCTTCAATTAAAATGTGATGCAGGAACTGCATTTTTTCATCCCAGCCAGGAATAAGAAACTTACCTTTTGTATGTGGATCAACAAAATCGTACCAGGTAAAGGCATTGAGGTTTGCAATAAAAATACCCAGGATACAGAATCCACGGAGCACATCCATAAAAATTTCCCGTTCCTGATTTTTTACCGGCTCCAGTGAAGACATAGGGTAGTTTTGGTCATTGAAACCATGAATATCAGTAAAATTGAATTAAGATAAAAGCAAACTGATCTATTTATTCAAAAAAAGATCGGAAGTACAAACCTGTTCACTCAGTAATTTACCGAAAAGCTCCCATCGTTTAGCCGGCAACGTAACAAGGCCACCTTTGCCTTCAATGTAGTTTTTAACAAGTTCCAATCCGTAATTATAGTTGATCACATAGCTCCGGTATTTCCGGATAAAGCCGATCGACTTATTCGCAGTTTCTTCATTGTTCAATCCATAATTCATCAGCCATCGAAGGGCTTCTTTTTCATCCATGGTTTTGTTGAGCAGTCCCCTGCCCACTTCATTGCGTACAAAATTGAGTCTGCCTTTTAAAGCCAGTACCTGGAAATAGAGTTCAATGCCCGTGGTATCTAATCCAGCCAACGGCAATAGAACTTTTTTGGCGAAGTCTACTTTATCCTTGCCAGGAAACACCACGTCGATGCCATAGTTGGCGCTTCCTTCCGCTATAAGTGATTGCGGGCTGAATAACGGATAGAAAGATATTTCCACCTGGTCCTTATCGCGGTAAAGATTTTTCTCCAGCAGCATATTGTATACGTGGTGACCCGGGTAACTTTCATGCGAAGCAACATCAATGGCCCGTTCGATGAAGATCTGAATGTCGGTATTGATCTGGATCAGGCTATTGTAATTACCCTGGTACCAGTTGTAACCCGACCATGATTTGTTCTTTACAAATTCAAGGGTAAAATGCTCCTGACCGGGCAATACATAATGAGCGTTTGTACGTTTCCGTGATTCAGCTATGGCGGTCTTAAAAACGGTATCGAGTTTTGCAACCGGGATAACGAATCTACTGGCGAGGGACTGAAACCGGGAGGGAATATCGCCATTTCCAGGCAGCAATTTATCGAGGTCGGATACCAGTTTCTTAAAATAAGACTCGGGATATTCAGGCGCAGCTACACCAAACAATTCCTTTGATTCTGTATCAAAGCTGCTGAATTCACCGGCAAAAATGCGTATTCGTCTTTGATAGGCCGTAAGCTGCTGGTTCAACCAACGGGCTCGTTGACCAACGTCTCCAGGTTTATTCAGATAGATTGACAGGTCGTCCTGCAACGACTTTGCCCGGCGCAGAAAGTCATCTTTCGGAAAAATACTCTTAGCCTCTTTTGCGGGCCTCAACGAATCGGGGCCATAATATGCATCTACAAAATCTGTATCATACACTCCAATGGCAAGACCGAGCTTTACATAGTGACGGGCAATATCGTTGAGGCTTACCTGCTGGCAATGGGCAGGGAATGCATAACCGGTTAAATGAAGCAGGAGTATATAGGAAACCATTTTTTTAACCATGATGAAAGGAAGCTGAGATTTAGCAACATCTTCGGCAAGAAAAGTACATCATTTCGGCATAAAAACTTTACCACTTAAATAAATGCTTATAGCTTTTCGTTGTGTTGGCTGAGGTCGAGCCCGATCCACTCGGCTTTTTCAGAAACACGCAGCGGTGCTATCATGTCGGTAACCTATAGCAAAATAAAAGTTCCTTCAAAAACAAAAACCGACACCCCTAACAGCCCGATGATATGAGCGGTAAATAAACCGGTTTCACCATAGATCAAACCATTGATGTACTAAGCACATTTTTCATGTTCACTATGCCACCATAGAAAAATGCCAGCCCGGGCGTCATGATCAACACAAGAGCGGTTGCGGTAAGCATCCAGGCGGTATCGGCCGCATCAAATGGATATTTTTTACCGGCAGAAGGAAGATTTGGGAAAAGGAGTGAAAGAATCACCAGCAATAACAGGATGGCGAACCTTTTTGACATATAACAATGGTTTTGATTTATCAATAAATGATACGATTGTTATAGCAAGCAGCAAATCGAATATAATCGAATTATTTAAAAGTTTGAAGGCCTTCCATGTCAACCTTCTTCTTCTCATTCAAATTATTACCTTTGCCGCAAAACTATTAACGATATGTGGCTCAACAGCATCTTAGAAACCATAGGGAATACCCCTTTGATCAAACTCAACAAAATCACCAGGGATCTTCCCTGCACCGTTTTGGCCAAGGTGGAATATTTCAACCCGGGCAATTCCATTAAAGACAGGATGGCCCTGAAAATGCTGGAAGTAGCTGAAAAAGAAGGCAAGATCAAACCAGGCGGTACCATCATCGAAGGAACTAGCGGAAATACCGGCATGGGCCTTGCTTTGGCAGCCTGTGTGAAAGGATATAAATGCATTTTCACCACTACCGATAAGCAATCGAAGGAAAAAGCCGATATATTAAAAGCAGTTGGGGCAGAAGTAATTGTTTGTCCAACAAACGTAGAACCCGAAGATCCCCGCTCCTATTACAGTGTATCAAAGAGACTGGCCACGGAAGTGCCCAATTCATGGTATGTGAACCAATATGATAACCTGGCCAACCGGCAGGCGCATTATGAGCAGACTGGCCCGGAGATCTGGGAACAAACCGAAGGAAAAGTAACACACCTGGTAGTAGCCACGGGAACAGGCGGCACCATTGTAGGAACCGGTAAGTATTTAAAAGAAAAGAATCCGAATATAAAAATATGGGCCATTGACAGTTATGGTTCTTTGTTGAAGAAGTATTTTGAAACAGGAGAGTTAGATCAAAAAGAAGTATATCCATACATCAGTGAAGGTTTTGGGGAAGATTTTGTGCCACAGAACTATGATATGTCTGTGATCGATGCCTTCACCAAGGTGACCGATAAGGATGGCGCCGTGATGGCCAGGCGCATTGCCAAAGAAGAAGGTATGTTCTGCGGATACAGTGCAGGAAGCTGTTTGCAGGGTGTTTATAATTTAAAAGATCAATTGACCAAGGACGATGTAGTGGTTTGTATTTTTCATGACCATGGAAGCCGTTATGTTGGTAAAGTATACAATGATGAATGGATGCTTGAAAGAGGATTCCTTGAAGTTAAGACCTTCAAGGATCTGATCAATGGCCGTGGCAGCCAGCGTTTGGTAAGCATCAAGCCAGAGCAAACCGTATTGGAAGCCATTGAAATCATGAAAAAGTATGACATTGAAAATATTCCGGTATTCAGTGGCGATGTAAATAAAGGTGCTATTTCTGAGAGTGGGTTATTTGATAAGATCCTTAACAACAGCGATGTAAAAACGCAAACAGTTGCTTCGGTAATGGAAAAAGCCTACCCGGAAGTAGCTTTTGATACGCCGGTTGAGCGTTTAAGCAGCTTTATCAACAAGGAAAATGGAGCGGTGTTGAGCAAAGACGAAAGCGGTTCATATCATATCGTTACGAAATATGACATTATTCAAAGCCTGTCGAAATAGGCTCTGCAAAGAATAGTTTTTATTAAAACCCTTTACCATGCTGCATTTCACGATGCAGCATTTTTTGTTGTCATTAAAGTATACGTAGATTTACGAAGTCGATTTACGCATGCTTTAGACCTTAAAACCGGTTTATCTACGATTCCGGTGGTAATTATGTCATTGCAATAAAAGAGCAATACCGCTCTTGTATGGCAGTTAATATCGCCGCATCTTTGTGTCAGAAGTTGATTGATAGAAATTAAATATCAATCATTATCCAAAGATCCAGAATAACCAAGCAAGTTTTCCAATATCCAACTAAGAAAAGCTTAAATCCAATATCAGTCAACTTCTACTTTTTAAAATTGATAAATACGCTTAATATCTTATTTATCCTTATGAAAACCAAAACGAAATCCAGATCCTGACCAAAGACCAAC
>JAKQKY010000043.1 GCA_029560415.1 Bacteroidota bacterium
CATTTTTTATTGTTCCGAAAGAAGCTTTTGAAGGAGATGAAGAACATGCGGCCCGTAAAATATTTGCTTCTAAGATCAACAACCCTTAAACCCTTAAACCCTTAAACCCTTTAACGTTCCAAACGTCCTACAACCTCTTCACCATCACATGATGCGGAACATTCACTTCTATAAATTCATCACCTGTTACTTTGTATCCAAATTTTTCATAAAAACCAATGGCTGAATCACGGGCATGCATCATCATGGTTCTATAGCCTTTGTCGCGGGCAATGTTTTCGGCAAAAGACATGATCGACGCCCCGATGCCCTTTCCCTGCAGGTTATTATTAACGGCCATCTGTCGCAATCGAAGCGTATTATTATCAACCGGGCATAACATGCAACATCCCAGCATATCATCGTCATCAAAAGCAGCGATCAGGATATCATTTTTTTCTTTTTCCAGTTCTTCCGGTGAAAAACTCAATCCCAGGGGTTGACGCAAAATCTGGCTCCTGAGCTGAATCATTTGCTGGTATTCGCGACTGCCATGATCGATCTGTTTTAAACCCATTTGGTTGTGTTATTTTATTGGTTATAAGAGGGTGGAAGTTTCTACAATATACATAATTTTCCATTTGAACAGGGTGGGTTTGTAAAAATTACTTATATGGGTAGAGCATACTATAAAAAGTATATTATTTACCCGTATTTAGTATTTCTTTGTAATTAGTTCAAAAAGTATATTTTTGCAGCTGTATTAACTAAATTTTACTACCATGTCAGACATTGCAACAAGAGTTAAAAAAATCATTGTTGACAAATTAGGTGTTGATGAAGCCGAGGTAACCCCTGAAGCTTCTTTCACTAATGATTTAGGTGCCGATAGCTTGGACACCGTTGAATTAATCATGGAATTTGAAAAAGAATTTAATATTTCTATTCCGGATGAGCAGGCCGAAACCATTACTACGGTTGGGCAGGCTGTATCTTACTTGGAAGAAAATGCCAAGTAAATCATCTTTTTAATTATCACAGGCAAATTGTTATGGATTTAAAGAGAGTAGTCGTTACCGGGTTGGGTGCCCTTACTCCATTGGGTAAAACTGTTGATGAATATTGGCAGCATTTAGCCGAGGGGGTGAGTGGTTGTGATTTTATCAAACAATTCGATGTTACTAAATTTAAAACCAGGTTTGCCTGTGAGGTTAAAGATTTTGAACCTACCGATTACCTCGACAGGAAGGAAGCCCGGAAAATGGATCGCTATTGTCAGTTTGCATTGATTGCGAGCGACGAAGCAGTTAAAGACGCCGGAATTTCCAAAGATAATGTTGATCCAGACCGTGTTGGTGTCATCTTTGCCAGTGGAATTGGCGGTTTGATCACCTTCCAGGAAGAAGTGATCAATTTCGCATCCGGCGATGGAACACCCCGTTTCAACCCATTCTTCATTCCCAAGATGATCCTCGATATTGCGGCCGGCCAGATCTCCATGCGACATGGATTTCGTGGTCCGAATTTCGCCGTGGTGAGCGCTTGTGCTTCATCAACCAATGCCATCATTGATGCCTTTGATAATATCCGTTTGAATAAAGCTGATATCATTATCACCGGTGGAAGTGAAGCCGTGGTAAGTGCTGCAGGAGTTGGAGGTTTCAATGCCATGAAAGCATTGAGCGAAAGGAATGATGATCCTAAAACAGCCAGCCGTCCTTTTGATAAAGACCGCGATGGTTTTGTTATGGGAGAAGGTGCTGGTGTACTGATCCTCGAAAGCCTTGAACATGCCCTCGCCCGTGGTGCAAAAATCTACTGCGAAATTGCTGGAGGTGGCGCAACGGCCGATGCATATCATATCACTGCTCCGCATCCCGAAGGATTGGGTGCCAAAAATGTGATGCATGTTGCACTCAAGGATGCCGGCATGAATCCATCAGATATTGATTACATCAATGTTCACGGCACATCTACTCCCTTAGGTGATATCGCCGAAACAAAAGCCATACTCAGTGTATTTGGCGATCACGCTTATAACCTCAACATCAGTTCTACTAAAAGCATGACAGGTCATTGCCTCGGTGCCGCAGGTGCATTGGAAGCCCTGGCTTGTATCATGGCTGTTACCAAAGATGTTATTCCGCCAACGATCAACCATTTTACCGACGATCCCGAACTGGACCCCAAACTGAATTTTACTTTCAATAAAGCACAACACAAAACCGTGAATGCTGCACTCAGCAACACCTTTGGTTTTGGCGGACATAATGCTTCTGTGATCGTGAAAAAATATGTGCCCTGATTACCCGGTATATCCGGTTCCCTTCAAAAGCAAATACCCTCTGTTTATTAATTCAAATAGTCTAATTTCGGCTTAAACATATCTATATTAATACCTTGAATTTTTTATTATCCTTTTTCGTTAACGACAAAAAGAAGAAAGAGTTTAAAAAACAACTCAATAATGTGCTGGGTTTTTCACCGGGCAATGTAACCTTATATAAAACGGCACTCAGCCATCGCTCCGTACGGGAAGGGGCAGACGAAAACAACGAACGCCTCGAATTCCTGGGTGATGCCGTACTCAGTTCCATCATTGCCCATTACCTCTTTAAAAAATATCCATACAAAGGCGAAGGATTTCTCACAGAGATGCGCAGCAAGATGGTGAACAGGCAGAAACTGAATGAGATCGCTCTTAAAATGGGACTTAAAAAGATCACTTTCTACAATAAATTCGACAATGCACTTAAGATATCCCAGATTTTTGGCAATACGCTGGAAGCATTGATAGGCGCAGTTTTCCTTGACAAAGGCTATAAAAAAACACAACGTTGGGTAGAAGAATACATCATCTATCCGCATCTGTTCACCGACGACCTGGAAGGCGTTGAGATCAATATCAAGAATAAATTATACGGATGGGCCAATAAAAACGGCAAGGCACTTGAATTCGCCACGCTGGATGAAAAATTCGAAAATGGCCGGCGGTTATTTACCATTGCCGCAACCGTTGATGGTGAGATCGTTTCCCAGGCAAAAGGATTTAATAAAAAAGATGCCAGCCAGATTGCAGCTCAACTGGCAGTAGATAAACTTGGGCTGTAAATTGTTTAAAGGTTAATATCGTTTAAAGGTTTAAATCGTCTAAAAGTTTAAAGGTTGAATTCAAATGGCACAAACCCTTAAACCCTCAAACCCTCAAACCTTTCAACCCTTAAACCCTTCAACCCTTAAACCCTCAAACCCTTCAACCCTCAAACCCTTCAACCCTCAAACCCTCAAACGTTATGACTTTTGGAATATTAGGCAGCGGAAGCTGGGGAACGGCACTGGCGAAAATTCTTACCGACAATGGTCAAACGATCAATTGGTGGAACCGCAGTGAAACAGCCATTGAACATTTTAAAACCAGGCATCACAATCCGCAATATTTACCTTCGGCAAGATTTGATATTCATAAGTTAAAACTTACTTCAAGGGCTGAAGAAGTGATCAGGCAATCAGATGTGATCGTGATCGCCGTGCCTTCTGCCTACATTGTGGAAGTATTGTCCAGCCTTGATCCGGCAATATTTACAGGTAAGAAAATAGTATCTGCAATAAAAGGTATCCTGCCCGAACAAAATCTGCTGCTCAATGATTACCTGAAAGAAAAATTCAGGGTTGAATTGTCTGATTATTTTGCAGTGTTGGGTCCGTGCCATGCCGAAGAAGTGGCTGCCGAAAAACTTTCTTATCTCACGTTTACCGGCATTGATGAAGCCGCAACCGCAACGATTGCAGGCTATTTTAAAACGGCTTACCTCCGCACCGTTTTGAATAAAGATATTTTTGGTGTTCAATATGCAGCCGTGCTGAAAAATATTTATGCAGTAGGTGCAGGCATTGCGCATGGCCTCGATTATGGCGATAACTTTTTGAGTGTGTTCATTGCAAACAGCGCCGATGAAATGGCGGGCTTCCTTCGTAAAGCCGGCATCATCAATGCCGAAGTTGGATACCTTGAAGAAAAGAGTGGAACCGATCAATCCAATACACATCATAATTATGCAGCTTCGGTTTATCTCGGCGATCTGCTTGTAACCTGTTATTCGCTTTTCAGCAGAAACAGAACCTTTGGTAATATGATCGGCAAAGGATATTCTGTAAAAGCTGCCCAGCTCGAAATGAGCATGGTGGCCGAAGGGTATAATGCCAGCAGGTGCATGCACATCATCAATAAAGAAATAAAGGCTGAAATGCCCATCGCTGCCGCCATTTATCAAATTCTTTGGGAAAACAGGCATGCGTCAACTGCTTTTAACGAAATAGAAACAGGGCTGGTGTAAGTTTTTACTAACTTTAATACAGCAAATAAAACATGCCTTTATCATTTTCAAATATCTCCTCAACGGTCATCCTGGTGATGCTGGGTTGCCTGGTAATAGCAGAGTTGGTTAAATACCTGCGTCGCCATCCTCATCAGTAAAGAAAAGGTCGGAGGCAATGCCATCGGCAAAAAGTTTTCCCTCGTCAGTTAATGTAATGTTTCCCGCTTCAAAAATCATCTTGCCCGATCTGATGAAAGGCTCAACAGAACGTTGGATAATCTGTACATGAACATCCGACGACCGTATTTTAATTTGTTGCAGATCCATTCCTTCGATGGTACGCAGGGAGGTCATGATGTATTCATTCAGTTGTTGAGTTGGCGAAAGGATCTCTTCTTCATAAGGAATAACATCTTCCCGTAAGGATTGAATGTACATACTGTTATTGGCCACATTCCACCGGCGGGAACTGATGCCATTATATGAATGGGCTGAAGGGCCAAATCCTGCATAAGCTTTTCCCTTCCAATATGCGCTGTTGTGTTTGCTGCGCATACCCGGCTTTGCATAATTGCTTATTTCATATTGTTCGTACCCATTTGCTTTCATGGCCTGCATCAGTAACAGGAATTGCGTAGCCTGTTTTTCGGGATCCACCGGTTTGGATTTATTTGATTTTACCATATGATCCAATGCTGTCCTGGGTTCCACCGTAAGCGCATAGCAGGATAAGTGCGGCACCGATCTGCGGAATAATAGTTCGAGATTATGTTCCAGGGTCTCATTGCTTAAATACGGAGAACCGAAGATCAGGTCTACCGAAAAATTATCAAAACCAGCCTGGAGTATTTCGTCTATGCTTGCCAGTGATTCCGAAGCCGTGTGTGCACGGTTCATCCATTTAAGTTCTTCATCTGAAAATGATTGTACACCCAGGCTTAACCTGTTAATGCCCAATTGCCTCCATTCTCTCAGTACTTGTGGATGAATATTATCCGGATTTGCTTCCAGGGTTATTTCAGCATCTTGTTTTACAGAAAATTTATTCCGGAGATTGGTCAATAAAGTCTCCAGTTCCCGGGTACTCAATAAACTGGGTGTGCCGCCGCCGATATAAATGGTTTCAATTGCCGATCCCGCTGGTAAGAAATTGGTCTCATGTTGAATTTCTTTATTCAGCATGTCTAAAAACAAATCTTTCCTGGCCAATGAAGTTGAAAAATGAAAATTACAATAGGTACATGCCTGCCGGCAGAATGGAATATGAATATAAATGCCCGCCAAAGATTGTAGATTTACGTTTTAGAATGTTGATGTTGAACTGCATGCAAAAGCCCCTATACCATTTTATTTTAAAATTTACTGCACTCCTGGTCGGCTGCCTGGCTTTCGGCTACGGTCATGCGCAGCCGGGCCAGGGAACAAAAAATGATTATCCGCTGCATATCCGGTTCGTCGGCAAAGATAGTTCGTTTAAACCTGCTTCATTAAAACTGCAGACCAGCTTCAGCGGGGAGATCGCCGCCATAGAATATGTTTCTAAATTGCCGGGGTTGCTGGCTTCGCAAGGTTATCCATTGGCGTCTGTTGATAGCATTCATGATACCGATTCAGCTATGTTCATTCATCTATACCTTGGTACCAAATACAATTGGATACAGTTAACGCCGGTGAACATTGATAAAAAAGCACTGGCAGAATCGGGTTACCTGGAGAAATCTTTTTCGGGTAAGCCCATGCAACTTGCACAATTGCAGTTACTGCAGCAACGACTATTGAATTTTTATGAAAAAGAAGGATTTCCCTTTGCATCTGTCTATCTCGATAGTGTTCAGCTCAATGACGATAAGATCAGTGCATTACTGGTGGCCGATAAGGGCCAGCTTTACCATATCGACAGCATCCGGGTATATGGCAAAGTGAATATCAGCAAACGCTTCCTTCAAAAATATTTATACCTGCCCAATGGGACTGCTTATAATAAAGAGAAGATCGGGGAAGTAGATAAACGCATATTGGAGTTACCATACCTCAGTGCCATACAGCCCTCCGATCTCACCATGCTTGGAACCGGTGCAGTGCTTAATCTATATCTTCAACCCAAAAGAAGCAGCCAGGTAAATTTCCTGGTGGGCTTTTTACCTGCGGCTAACGGTTCGGGTAAGCTGCAGTTGACCGGTGATGTGAATCTCGATCTTAAAAATTTGCTCGGGAGCGGCGAAAGCATTTTACTGAAATGGCAGCAGCTTCAACCTAAATCGCCTCGGCTTAAAATTGGTTACAATCATCCATATATCTTTCGCTCTTCTTTTGGAACTGACTTTCTCTTTGACCTGTTTAAAAAGGATTCAAGTTTTCTCCAGATCAATGCACAGTTAGGCCTTCAATATGTTATATCGGCCAATCAAACCGGTAAAATATTTGTACAATGGCAAAATACCAGCCTGCTGGCGGGCGGCATTGATACCAACGCTATCAAAGTTCAAAAGAAACTACCACCTAACATTGATGTTAATTCTGCCAATGTAGGGTTAACATATGAATGGAACAAGACTAACTACCGGTACAATCCCCGGTCAGGAAACGAGATAAATCTTATGGCGGCGGTGGGTATCAAAAATATCAGCAAAAACAACGACATCATCAACATCAAAGATCCTTCATTCAATTATGCATCACTGTATGATTCGATCAAGCCTAAAAGTTACCAGGTAAGAACAAAGATCTATGGAGCACACTACTTCCCCGCTGGTAAGAACAGTGTGTTAAAAACGGCCATTCATGCAGGTGCATATCTCAGCCCTGGTATATTTCGCAATGAATTGTTCCAGATCGGCGGATATGCATTACTGAGAGGTTTTGATGAAGAGAGCATTTATGCCAGCAGGTATGCGGTGGCCACAGCCGAATTCAGGTATTTAATCAGCCTCAATTCTTATTTATTCTTTTTTACGGATGCAGCGCTTACCAAAAACAAATATCAATCGGTGAACGTGAATAATAATTTCATCGGGGCCGGACTTGGATTGGTGTATGAAACAAAACTCGGGTTATTGAACATCAGTTATGCCATTGGTAAAAGAGATGATGTGAAATTCAACCTGCGGGAATCATCCAAACTGCATTTCGGATATGTCAATTACTTTTAAAATCTTTGCGGTAGGGTAGTTATTTTTGTAACAGAAATTTATGTACATGTTGAAACCGTTTGCCCTGGTCCTGTTTTTATTCCTGCCGGTGATGTTGCTTGCCCAGCAAACAGATACCCTGGTACGGAAAATCGACAGCATTCATGCCCAGGTGCAGGTTAAGCCAGTAAAACAATATGCTTATACAGATGTTATAACAGATAACAAACTCCTGAATACCTCCGGGAAGCCGGTTTCAGTTTACCAGGTTGCCCGCAAACCAGTAAACAGAGATGGAATATTTTACCTGCTCGCTGCTATAGTACTCATGTTTGGAATTCTCAAGGCCAGCAATAACCGGTATTTTAACAACCTGGTAAGGGTATTTTTCAATACATCACTGAGGCAGAGCCAGCTTACCGACCAATTGCTACAGGCAAAACTGCCTTCCCTTTTTTATAATATCTTTTTTGTATTGATCAGTGGCATGTATGTTTTCCTGATCCTTCATTATTATGGCAAGATTGACCTGCAGAATTGGCTGGCATTGCTTTTTTGTATCCTCGCTATCCTGGTCATTTACATCATAAAGTTCATCGTACTGCGGTTTGCAGGCTGGTTAACCGGTTACCAGAAGGAGACAGATACATATATTTTCATCGTTTTCCTTATCAATAAGATATTGGCCATTTGCCTTGTTCCGTTGGTGATCATCATTGCTTTTTCTGGAATCGACATTGTAAAAATTACCCTCGTGGTCTCTTATGCCCTCATTGGAATGATGATGGCAATGCGATTCTTCAGATCTTATGGACTCTTGCAAACCAGTTTAAAAGTGAGTCGCCTGCATTTTATACTTTATATAGCCGGGATTGAATTATTGCCTCTTTTATTGATTTATAAGGGTGCCGTGGTTTTTATGATTAAAAATCTTTAAATTTGCATCATCATTGGATATGTAAGTATGATAAAAAACGATGCTAAAAAAGCGGTAACTGTTACCAAATCAGTTAAAAAAGTACTTATAACCCAGCCAAAGCCTGAAGGTACTAAGTCTCCGTACTTCGACCTGGCTAAGAAGTACAGCCTGAATCTTGATTTTCACCCATTTATTGTAGTTGAAGGGATTCCTGCGAAGGATTTCAGGAAGCAAAAGATCGATATTGCTACTTATACAGCCGTGATCTTTACAAGCCGCAACGCCATTGACCATTTCTTTCGCATTTGTGATGAAATGAAAGTCACGGTATCCCAGGAAACCAAGTATTTCTGTATTACCGAATCAGTTGCCCTTTACCTGCAGAAATTCATTTTATACAGGAAGCGCAAAGTGTTTTATGGCGCCGATGGCCTTAATAAGAGTCTTTTTGATGTGATCAACAAGCATAAAGACAATGAGAAATTCCTGTATCCCTGCTCCGAATCATTCGATAGCGAGATCACCAACTGGCTAAAAAGTCACAACTGCGGATATGCAACACCTGTGTTATATAAGATCATCAGCAATGATGTGAAGGATGTGATTGCCCGTAATTATGATGTTATTTGTTTCTTTACCCCAGGCGGTGTAAAAAGCCTGATAGAAAATTTCCCCAATTTTAAACAGAATGGGACCAAAATTGGAGTATTTGGGGCCAACACTTTTAAAGCCGCAGAAGATGCCGGGCTTACGCTGGATATTAAAGCCCCGCAACCCCAGGCACCCAGCATGATCAGCGCACTGGAAAAATTCCTTACCGAGTCCAATAAAAAATAATTTCTTTTCACGGTTTATTAAGCCGTCATAACTTCCCGTCTACATTCATTTCCTTATTTTTAAGGATGGAAAATGCCTCCTTTACGAATGAACTGATTCATGAAACCAGTCCATACCTGCTGCAACATGCACATAACCCGGTGCAATGGTATCCTTGGGGAGAAGTGGCCATCAAAAAAGCAAAAGAATCTAACCTCCCCATTTTAGTAAGCATAGGATATTCTGCCTGTCACTGGTGTCATGTAATGGAAAGGGAAAGTTTTGAGAATGTGGAGGTAGCCGCATACATGAATGAGCACTTCATCAACATAAAAATTGACCGCGAAGAACGCCCCGATCTCGATCACATTTATATGGATGCCGTGCAGGCCATTACGGGTAGCGGGGGATGGCCGTTGAATGTTTTTCTTACCAACGATCTAAAACCTTTTTATGGAGGAACTTACTTTCCACCACAAAAAGCGTTTAACCGTGCTTCCTGGAAAGAAGTGCTTGGCTTTATGAATGATGCCTGGGAAAACCGTAGAGATGAAATTGAACAGCAGGCAGAAACATTGGCTAAACATATCAGCGAACAAGGAAATATTTTTTCCGGCAAAAAAAAGATTGACATAACGGTAACGGATAACTTATTTAGTTCGGAAGGCTGCCATACCATGGGGGAAAACATGCTGAAGTCTGCCGACATTTCTCTTGGCGGTTTTGGCACAGCGCCAAAATTTCCTCAAACTTTTTCTATACAGTTTTTAATTGCATACGGGCACTTTTTCAATAACAGGAAAGCGGTCGATCATGCCAGCTTTTCATTGAAGCAATTGATCAACGGCGGCATCTACGATCAATTGGCAGGGGGCATGGCCAGGTACAGTACGGATAGTACATGGTTAGCACCACATTTTGAAAAAATGCTCTACGACAATGCTTTACTGGTAAGTGTTTTGTGCGATGC
>JAKQKY010000044.1 GCA_029560415.1 Bacteroidota bacterium
ATTTATAGTCGTCAATAGCGGTAAACACATTGTAGTTGCAACCCAGTTTTCCATAGGTACTTTCGTCCTGGCTAAAACATTCAAAGAATAACTCATCGGGGTGAATGGTGATCACAGGATCCAGTACGATCCAGGCATCCCTGTCATTATTGTAGAGATAGTTATAATACTGCTGCCTGGCTTTATAAAACGGCATCAGTAATTTTTCTTTCTCTGCCCGCACTGCTGCCAGTTCTGCTTTTACTGTTTCAATATTTTTTTTCGCTGCCACCGTATCGTATCCTGCCATGTGTTCTGCTAAAAACAAGGCTTCGTTTTGTGCCACCCATTCTTTGTAAGCTGTTTTATCTTTTGGCTTAAACCGCAGATCGCTTACCACCACATCATGTAATGCGGATATGGCCTCCCGGAAAGCAATTTTTTTATTGAGCTTACCTATAAACCAGGCACTTTCCCTCAAAGTATCCGGCGCAAAACTCATACCGGTCTGGTAGGCCGAACTGGTAACCGTTGTATTTCCTGCAAAGCGATAATTGAATAGCATGGTTATTTTTTTAAACCGTTTCTTTTTATTGCCTGGTGGCAGTTTCTACTACTTTTAATGGTGTTGCCACTTCGTATAGAGATCTCAACTGCATTAAAATATCAATACATTTTGCTTTATCTCCAATGGCCGCAATGGCTGATACATCAGATAAAATGGCACTGACTGCTGTTGCTGCCGCTTCTGATCTTCTGCCTTCTGTAAGCAGGAAGTGGTAGATCCTGTTCTTTGCTGTACGGCTTTTATCGACCCTGGTAAGCACCGAACGGAAATAAAAATCCAACGATGTAATTTTTGTTGCATCGCCTGCTGCAAAACGCTCCAGGTAATTGGTGGCAAATAACTGCATTTTCTCACCAGGATGCTGGCTTAGCTTGAGCAGGTATAGTTCACCGTTAGTAGTGCTGAAGAATTTTGTGATCAGCTCCCTGCCAAAGGTTTCCACATCTGGCTTTACCGAATCTGCCAAACTGATCAGCACCTCAGGTGTCCAGTCGCTCTCTGTAAACTCCTCCCTGAAAAACTGCATGGCAAACTGCCTGGTATCCTGCCATTTGCTTTCCAGTAATTTTATGCTGCTGTCTTTTTCATATTTGATCCGCTGCGATTGTTCTTTGTAAAATTTCCAGCACCACTCTCTTACAGATAAGTTTTCGTGTGCTCCCAATGCTATCACCTGTGGTATGCTGAGTTGCGATGGTTCCGTATACTTTTCCAGTATCATCACGCCCACGTTTTGTGCAGCCGGGTAAGTGGAGTACAATAGGTTAAGTGCTGTTTGTTTGTTGGCGTTTTGCAAGTAAGCACTTAATTCATTGCACAATAATTTACTGGTGTCTGCATGAATTCCTTCTGTTGTTTCCTTTCTCAATAATACAGGCATCAATAGCTCAGCAGCCCTTATTCCAAATGCTTCGTTTGCAGTGGCCATGGCAGCAATAATTGCAGGCAATCCTTTTCTTACATTTTCATGCTGTGAAACCACTGCATTGATCATTTCATCCTGGTATTGCAGCAGGGTGGCTGCATCCATAGTTTTTAACAGGTCAATTCCTTCCTCTCTTACCAATGTATAATGGTGATGCAATAAACCAAATAAAAATTCCTTTGATAATTTCCCCAGGTTGAGTTGTGCTTTTTGAATTTTTAATACCTGCAGGCCAAACAACAAAACAACAGGGTTGTCATGTTTCATCAGGTCAGCCACTACAGCAATATTCAGTTGTGTCAGCTCCGCCGGAAACAGGTCCAATAACAATCCCCCGGCATCTTTTAAGATTGCTTCATTTTCCGGTGACTGTTTTGTATAGCCAAGCATTTCTGCAATGGACTTACCAACAACCGGGTTGCTTATTGTTTCAGGCAGGGCATTAGCTTTTAAAAAGGTTCTTGCCCAGCTCCTGATCGCTGCATGTTTTGAAAAGATAAGCGCTGTAACAAAATGGCTCTCTTGTAAATAATCATGCCGGTATTTTTCCGTCCACGCTATTCCTTTTTGCTGAGCTGCTGTATCAATACAATTGAGTAATGCTGTTACCAGGTCGTGATCTGGTATGGCTGTTTCAAATTTTTCCAGCGTAAGTGAAAAACCAACACCGGCTGGTATTGCAAAAGAAGAAGAGAGCAATTGCTTTAATGCGTTCTTATCCAGTTTGGTTTTGATATTAGAATATTCAGGATGGGCCGTAAGATTTTCTTTTGTAAACTGGTGTACTTCTTCCATCTCTGCCTCCATCAGCAACTGCACATAAGCCTGTGGCATGGCATTCCATAAATGCAGGTAGGGTGTTCCATTATTATTGAAAGAATTGGAAACTGGTACTGTGGTATTAGTTGGAACTGCAGCCGGAGCTGCCTCTTTCTTTTTACCGAAAAAACCCGTTAGTTTTTTTATGAAACCGCCTATACCCTCGGTGCCGCCGGAATTACTACTGTCGCTCTTTTTTAGGGTGGCCCCTTTGTTATCACTCTCCGAACGCATACGCCAAAGACGGTCGCTTTTCAAAACAATGGCTGGATTATTTCCACTCAACACCTGGTGTAAAAAAACAGCCTGTGCATTTTGCAAAAAACGGGTCTCCACTTGTTGATAGGTATTCCTGGCCCATACATGGTGAAAACTGGAATAATGCTCCCTGAAATCCTGTGTATGTCTGTACCCAATCAACAATGCCGTGGCTAGTTTTACATAATCGGGGTTGTTATTTTTTCCCGTGCTATTTAATGTACGCAGTACCCTGCCATGAAAATACCAGCGGGTTTTTTGAGAGTAGGCCAGCCTGCTGGTAGATTTTTTTAATTCTTTTTGCAGCTTCACCCACTCTTCAATTTCCGGAACATATAA
>JAKQKY010000075.1 GCA_029560415.1 Bacteroidota bacterium
GCCATTGACGGGGTGCTTGATGCCGGCAATGCGTTTCAGGTCGACAGTATCGTGCAGCAATACGGTAAAGCCATTGCGTTCGAGGAAGAAGGCGCCGGTTTTGAAATCACCCCGGTATTGTACATTGGCTGGCCATTGCCCCTTGTTTTCAATAAAAGACAATTGTGCAATAGCTGAAGAACCAGCAAAAAGCAATAAAGCCATCCACGCACACGGTAACCATATTTTCCTTGAAACACCCAATGCTTTTTTGTACAATTTACAGAATATTCATTGAAAACAGGGGGGTGAAACAGGCCATTTTACTGCCATTGAGGGTGGTGACAGGAATTGTTTTTTTATTTTATGAAAATGTGTAATCTTCGTTTTATCTGAGCGTACCCTTAAATCTCTCCTTATGAACAGGTTGCTATTTTCTATAATCCTTTTTACTGTTTTACCATTGGGAGCAGTTGCGCAGCAATTTGACGTCGGGATATCCGGTAAACAACTTTCCACATACTCATTCTCCGGATTTCACCAGGTCACAAATAACAGGATTGTCATAAATACTCAATCTGGAAGCCAGCTCATTCACCGTTTCTTTGATACAGCATACCGCTTACTGCAAACATATGAAGTGCAGGCAGGTGAACGCCGGCAATCCAGGGAAAAATCGAATCCTTACCTGGTGCAGAGCCTGGGAATTGGAAAACAGTATTTTGAAGTATATGCCGGAAAAGATAGTATCCAGATCTTTGAATTATTACCTGAATCAGGAACTGATACGTTGCGGCAAGTGATCAAATACAGCATTGATCCGGATGATGAAAAATTCATTGCCGTGATGCCTACGAATGAAGGATGCCGGTTTCTTTCCTTTGCGCATAAGGCCCGTAAGATGATCGTTTACAACTGGAAGGTTGGACAGAGAGGTTATGCATTGAAGCAGGTAGTCCTTCCCGGTAGTTCCCTTTCTGCAGCAGAATTGAAGGAGTATGGAACTTCATTCCAGCAAAAATACAAGCAGATATTTCGTAACCTTACCGTACAGCAATCGGGGAAGGGTAATCCATACCAGTTTCCCTCGAGGGGACAGTTATTTTACAATGATCAGCGCATTTATATCCTTAGCTATACGCCATTGGAAACCGGGGTGAATGTTTTGAACATTGACCTGGAATCGGGAACTGCAGTTTCGGATAATTATTTTTGCAATCCCGTAGACCTTGGATCCATGACCAAGTTACTCTTGTATCCTGTCGCCACAATCTTTGAAAATACCCTTGTGATACAAAACAGTTCGGTAAAAAAATTCCAGTATCTTTTTTACGATCTTATAAAAAAGGAGAAGGTCCGGACCCTTGAAACGGGAACCAATGAAACACTGTATAAGCTTGTTCATTCTGATCTGAAACAGTTTGGTACTCTAGGCTCCCGTACGGAAGAAAAGACACACGAAAACGAGAAGAGATTTATCAGTCGTAAGAACAGTGGAACTCCTTTTTTGACCTGTGTTCGTTCCGGGGATAGCCTATTATTCAGCTTCGGTTCTTTTATTGGAACAATGGGAGTAGAGGGCGTTATAACTGATCTTTTTTTGTCAGTGATACCATTTGTTCCTTACATGTTAATGACCGGAATTAATGACCAGGTTTTTCGCTACATAGGCATTTACCGTTATAAATTTATATATGCTCATTCAAAATTTTCGCTGGAGACTTTTGAACCAACTGCCAGTGTACATGTTAAAACTTTTCTCGATGAATTAATAAACGACCGTAAGATGAAGAGACTAAGCGCAGACGGTACCATTCTCATTTCACTACCTGGCAGCCTGCACATCTGCATATATGATGAAAAAGCTGCAAAATTTTCTGTAAACAAGTATTATCAATGACCTTTGTTGTAAACATCCTGTATGAAGCAAAAAGAACTGATCATCATTGGGGGAGGCGCAGCCGGATTTTTCTGTGCGGTGAATGCAGCCAGGATGTATCCCGAACTTCGGGTAACCATTATCGAAAAGAGTGGTAAATTATTAAGCAAGGTAAAAGTGAGTGGGGGTGGTAGATGCAATGTAACACATGCATGTTTCAGCATAGCAGATATGACGAAGCAGTATCCCCGCGGAGCTTCTTTTTTGAAAAAAGCCTTTCACCAGTTTTTCACCACAGATACCATTTCCTGGTTTGCCGAAAGAGGCGTTACGTTGAAGACAGAACCTGATGGCAGGATGTTCCCGGAGAGCAATAGTTCACAAACCATCATCGATTGCCTGTTACATGAAGCAAACCGGTACGGAGTGGAAATCCTCATGCATGCCGATGTGAAAGAGATCATTCCGCCAACTGCGGTTACTGGTAACCGTTTTACAGCCCGGTTTTCCGACGGTCGTGAAATGTTGGCTGATTATGTCTGCATTGCCTGTGGCGGATTTGCAAAAGCCGAACAATTTAACTGGATCAAACAACTGGGTCACTCGATAGAAGTTCCGGTGCCCTCGCTGTTCACTTTCAATATGCCGGGCAACCCGATCACAGCGCTCATGGGTATTACGGTGGAGCAGGCACAGGTTAAGATCATTGGATCGAAGTTACAGCAACAGGGTCCGTTGCTCATCACGCATTGGGGGATGAGCGGTCCGGCCATATTAAAACTATCGGCCTGGGCTGCACGTGAACTGGCCGACAGGCAATATCATTTTGAAGTGATGGTGAACTGGGTACCAGCCTATCATGAAACCAGCCTGAAAGAAAAACTGCAAAGCCTCCGGTTTGAACTGGCCCCTCAGAAAATGGTAAACCGTAATCCTTTTCAATTGCCGTCGAGATTGTGGGAGTTCCTGTTATCACAGGCAGGCATACCCGAAGATACCCGTTGGGCCGATCTCCCTGCCAAAGAACAGAACCTGTTGGTAAAGATCCTGTGCAGCCAGGTGTTCACCGTAAAAGGGAAAACAACTTTCAAGGAAGAATTTGTTACCGCTGGCGGCATTAAACTTGATGAAGTAGACGTGCAGACCATGCAGAGCAAAATTATACCTGGTTTGTTTTTCGCAGGAGAGCTATTGAATGTGGATGGTGTTACCGGCGGCTATAATTTTCAAAATGCATGGACTACTGGGTGGATAGCAGCTGAAGGAATAAGAAAGAAGGAATGAGAAATTAGGAAGTTGAAGAGCAGAATCATTTATAATTAATATTTAATAATTAAGAATTAATAATTAGTAGAGTCTTCGAAATCCAGTATCCAGTATCCTGTATCCTGTATCTTGTATCCAGTCTCCAGCATCCCATAAAAAATATCGAACAAGGAACAAGGAATGATTAACAAGGAAGTGGAAGAAAATACTCAATACGCAAAGATCATTATTCAATGTACACTCCCATGACTCTGTGCAAAACTTCTTTACCTCTGTGGTAAATAGTTCTTAGTGTCCATTGTGAAAACCCTTGTGTTCTTTGTGGTTAATAAATTCTGCACAAGGAAGTTGAAACACTAAGTACACAAAGTTTAGAACTACAAAGGCACTATGTTTTGCATAAAGATGATTAGAAAAATCCAGTATCCTGTATCCAGCATCCAGCATCCCACAAAAAATATCGAACAAGGAACAAGGAATGATTAACAAGGAAGTTGAAGAAAATACTCAATACCCAACGATCAATATTCAATACTCAAGTATCCACATCCTGTATCCTGTATCCAGCATCCCACAAAAAATATCGAACAAGGAACAAGGAATTATAAACAAGGAAAGCAGAGGAACTAATATTCAATACTCAATTATCAATATTCAATAAACAAGTATCCCTTATCCTGCATCCAGTATCCTGTATCTTGTATCCAGCATCCAGTATCCAGTATCGAGCATCCAGTATCCAGCATCCCGTATCCCGTATCCCGCATCCTCCTCTCCCCAACCTTAACGCCACTTTCACAACTCTGTATCCGTAACTCATTTTTCGGTTGTAACTTTCCGGCCTGGATGAAAAAGATCGATAAGTACATACTGGTCAAATACCTGACCACTTTCTTCTTTTGCCTGCTGCTGCTTACTGCCATCGTGGTGGTAGTTGACATCAGTGAAAAGACGGATGATTTTGTAAAGTCGAATTTATCGGCCTGGCGCATTATTACTGATTATTACCTGGGTTTTATTCCCCGAATCGACGCCATGCTGTTCCCTTTGTTTGTATTTATTTCGGTGATCTTTTTTACGTCGAAGATGGCGGGGCGCTCGGAGATCATCGCCATTTTAAGCAGCGGCGTGAGTTACCGCCGGTTTTTACTACCTTATCTTGTTGGAGGAATTTTTCTTTCTTCCCTGCTTTGGGTAGGTTACCAATATGTGGTACCAAAGGCCAACCGTAAATGGGGTGATTTTGAAAAGAAATACATTGATGTGAATATGGCGCCCAGTGCGAATAGTTCTACTTATAAACAGAATATTTATTTCAGGATCGATTCTAATACTTATGCGGGCATTAAGGGTTATGATACGGTTTCGAAAACGGGTTCAAATTTTTTCGTGGAGCGATTCAGTAATAACAAGATGATCTATAACCTCCGGGCCATTAGTTTTAAATGGGACACGGGTGCCCGCAAATGGTCGTTGAACCATGTTATGGAACGACAGATCAATCCCATCACGGAAACGGTTCAACGCTCGACCAAAAAACTGGTGAATTATAATTTCAAGCCCATTGACCTGCGAAAAGATGATTACCTGAAAGACCAGATGACCACGCCTGACCTTGATGCGTTCATTAAGCTGGAAAAGATGAGGGGTTCTGAAATGCTCAGCACTTTACAGGTAGAGCGATATAACCGGGATGCAATCCCGGTATCGGTGCTTATCCTTACGATCATCGGTGCTGTATTGGCTTCGCGGAAGGTGCGTGGTGGCAGTGGGTTTCACCTGGCAATAGGCGTTATCATCAGTGTATTGTATATCCTGTTCAGCCGTTTTTCGATCGTGTTTGCCACCAAGGGCAATTTTGCTCCGTGGCTGGCGGCATGGACGCCCAATTTCCTCTTTGGCATCCTAACCATTTACCTGTATCGCAAAGCACCTAAATAGCCGTAAACTTTCTGCTAAAACTTTTGTTTAACAGGCGCAGTCATCGTAATTTTAGGCGCCGAAATGCTCCTGCCTGCACTGCTGCAGAAGTGTGCGACGCAACGATGCTGCCATGAAACACTCATGCCGGGTACCAAAAAATCACATTTTTCATATTTTATATTATTCAAAATGGGAATTATTAAAGACAGGTTTAAGTCAAAAGCTGATGCGGTTGCCCTTGAAATCAAGGATCTATTGAAAGAACATGGTGATAAAAAGATCGGGGAGGTTACCCTGAGCCAGATTTACCAGGGTATGCGTGGAATGACCGGGCTTGTTACAGAAACGTCGTTACTGGATGCACAGGATGGTATTCGTTTCCGTGGATATTCTATTCCCGAACTCAGGGAAAAACTTCCGAAAGCTACAGGTGGTTCGGAGCCCCTGCCCGAAGGATTGTTTTACCTGATGCTGGTGGGTGAACTGCCAACTGAAGAAAATGTTTCGCACCTGAGCAGTGTGTGGCAACGCCGTAGCCATGTGCCCAACCATGTTTTTGCTACCATTGAAGCATTACCCGTGAGTACACATCCCATGACCCAGTTCGTGGTGGCGATCATGGCATTGCAGACAGAAAGCCAGTTCTCCAAGCGATATGCGAAAGGCATGAATAAAAAAGATTACTGGGATGCGGTATTCGACGATTCGATGGACCTCATCGCCAGGTTGCCCCGCATAGCTGCGTATATCTATCGCCGTAAGTATAAAGGCGGTGAGCATATCCAGCCAAATGGCCTGCTCGATTGGGCCGGTAATTTTGCCCACATGATGGGATATGAAGATGAAGGATTCCAGGAACTGATGCGTTTATATATGGTGATACATGCCGATCACGAAGGCGGTAACGTTTCTGCACATACGACACACCTGGTGGGTTCGGCCCTCAGCGATCCTTACCTGAGTTTTGCTGCTGGTATGAACGGGTTAGCGGGTCCATTGCACGGACTGGCCAACCAGGAAGTGATCAAGTGGATATTTGAGTTAAGAGAGCAGATCGGTTCTGATGCGCCAAGCAAGGCCCAGATAGAAGAGTATGTGAAAAAGACATTGAGTGAAGGAAAGGTAGTGCCGGGATATGGCCATGCAGTATTGCGCAAAACTGATCCAAGGTTTACCGCCCAGATGGAATTTGGCAAGAAGCACATGCCCGATGATCCGTTGGTGCAAACCGTTTGGAATATATATGAAGCCGTACCACCGGTTTTGCAATCGATTGCCAAGATAAAAAATCCGTGGCCGAATGTAGATGCACATAGTGGTGCTCTTCTGGTGCATTACGGCATGGTAGAATATGAATTTTACACCGTATTGTTTGGTGTTTCGAGGGCATTGGGTGTGCTGTCCAGCCTTTGCTGGGACAGGGCCCTTGGTTTCCCTCTGGAAAGGCCGAAATCGGTAACCACAAATCTCGTGAAAGAATGGCTGGAAGGCAAGGAAGAGATCTGGGGCGACTAATAATACAGTTTATAAGTATTTGTATAGAGCGGTTGTTTAAAAAACAGCCGCTTTTTTTTAAAATACATTTTGAAGCAAAAGTTTATGCATTTATATTTGCACTCCTTTGGGGGGTTAGCTCAGTTGGCTAGAGCGCTTGCATGGCATGCAAGAGGTCACCAGTTCGACCCTGGTACTCTCCACAACACAAAAAGCATTCAATTTATTGGATGCTTTTTTGTTTTATATATGTTCATCCGTGCCTGCATATTTAATTAATACTTGTTTCAATTCCCGGAGATTTTATTTGACTTCATTTTTATGTCAAATAAAAAAGGGGCCAGGATAAAAATCCAGCCCCGTTTAAATCCAATATCCTATGAAAAACCAAGTAGGTATAATCAGAAATGATGCCGGAAAATATATACTTACGTTAACGGATAACTGAGCATTAATTGCTACATATGCTTTTTAGTTATCTATGCTTTGCCCATATTGGGTAAGTGAATGCCATATTTAAAGATATGGTGAATAAAAATTATGTTGTATCCGGATTGCTTACCATATATCCCAATCAACAGATATTGTTTCGGTTCTCGTGGTGGGAACCTGCAGTCCTTTTGTTAACACAGTTACCCGGGCGGATACATATTTTTTTAATGCAGATACCTTGGCTGGTGAATGGCTATCAAGGAATTCGAGGATGCTGTATGTGAAAACCCCGTTTTTAAGATCTCCTCTTTCCTGGGCAAACTGTGCAGCACCTGCGGCAGAAATAATAGTGGCGCCTGTGTTGCGGGCAACGTTAACAAAAAGGTATTGCATCATATCGAAGCTGTTCTTTAATCCCAGCTGATTCCCGGAAGGTTTGATGCCGGTTGGCTTGATGCCTTTTGCAGCAAAGGAAGAATCACCAGCAATGGCATTTCCTGAAAAACTTTCTTTATCTACTTCTCCACTATGACAGGCATCGATAAGCATCAGTTTCTTGCGGGCAGGAACCTTGTCCAGGAGATTTTCCAGGGCTTCATAAGAAAGTCCTTTCTCTTCAGGTTTGTTAAAATCTATTGAATATGTTGACAGGTAATAGTCATAGTCCTTACTCAGCAGCCCGTGACCCGAATAGGCGATGATCACTTTATCATCCTCGCTGCTTTGCAACAATTGTTTTTTTAAGCCGGTGATTTTTTCTACGGTTACCTGCTCGTCAAACAACGTGTCGATGCGTAACCTGTCGCCCAGTTTATTTTTCAGCCGGGCGGCCAGGTCACGGATATCCTTTACACTGTATTGAAGGTTATTCCGGCTGTCGGCAAAACGGTTGGCGCCGATGCCAACAAAAAAGATCTTTTCTTTAACCGGTTTTGCAGCTGCATAGTTTACGTATATGGGTGACCGGTAGCTTTCCGTTCCATTGACATTGATCACGGATGTTTCGATCCTGTTCTTACCCTGGGAGAGGCGTACCTGCAGGCTACTATCGAACTGCTTCCTGTTTCTCCAGCGGATACTGATGCCATTGCTGCCGAATAACGGCACATCATTTACCCAAACGTTGAAACGATCCAGGACGGCTTTTTCGTCGGAAGCCCCGACGTTCAGTTCCAGGAAAAGGTCTTTTTGATCAGCATTAATTTTATCCCGGTTATTAAAATCGGCCCGGGGTGCCTCCATCTCCCTGTTGAAAAGGCTGCTGTCGATTCCGGTTCTCTTCAATCTTTTCAGGTATGCTTTGCGGTAAGCTTCTATCAGGGCAGGGGACGATTTCCCGATGGCTTTGAGCACCAGATCGGGCCTGTTGTATTTTAGGTCGAATTGTTCGAACGGGAAAATATTGTTACCCGAAATATAGCTCAGCATTTTAGCTGCATTCTTCGACGACATATAATAGCCATTTTGTAACAGCATGATCCATTCCGAGCTATCGATATTGATCAATGAAACGGTATCTTTTGTTTTGCGGTTAACCAGCCACGTGACCGGGTTTTTTATCCTGGAAGGGAACATGGCTTTATAATATGGTCCGGCTGTATCCATGATGGCTGCCATCTGGCTGCGGGTTGCATTTGATACGCCGGGTATGCCACTTACAAACATATTGGGCATGTTTGGCCCGATATCCCTGTTTGCTGCCTGGATGTATGCGGTGCTGATGACATAATTTTTATCAGCTGAAACGGTATCCGTTCTTGCAGGAATGGTATCGGCTTTCTGCATAATTGCGCCGCCGCTAACGAGATCCCAAACGAGGTTATACCCGAGGGTATTATCGGTTTTGGAATAATTCATTTTTGCCATCTCTTCCTTTATCCTTTGCTCTTTTTCCGCTTGGTTATATTTTTTCTTTCCATCACTCATTTCATGTTCAACTGTGTATAATGCCATGACCCTGAAAAATTTTTCCATGTCGAAAAATCCCTGGTAATTGGTAAATATGTCTGAGTCTCTGTTTGTAAAACCATAATAAGACGGCGAACTGGTGTGTCCGCTGCATACACCGATGCTGTCGAACCGGTTATTCAACAGCAGGAGTTCATTGTCTATTCTTCCACGGGAGAATACAACCAGGTCGTTGGCAGGCGATATCACAAATTGATTTCCGGCTTTGTTAATGGGTAAGGTGAGGGAAGCTATTTGAGTCAGATCTGAAGTATTCCATCCTTCAAAATACCTTTCCTGTTGATTAAAACTCAATGTATACACGATCTTGTCATCAGGCGAAAATGCGACCTTTAAAATACTTTCACCTTTAGGTTTCACGAGGCCATGCCGGGATGTTTGCCCGATGCGCCACAGGCTAAGATAAGCGGGTTCTCTTTTTGGATGGCTGTCGATGGCGATCCAGCCCTGTGAATGTGATGCTTCCAATATGCCTACCCTATGCATAAACATAAAATTAAAGCGTGGTTTTGCCAGGCGATTGTCAATATTGGCATTGACCATTTCATCAATGGGATACAGTTTAACCGATTTTGCATTTTTCCCTCTTCCCGACTCGTCATTTAGTATGGCTGCATAACCGGTTCCCTGGTAAGTGAGGAAAGTCATTTTATTTACACTTCCCGGGAATACCCCAATTTTCTTTTGTTTTCGGGTATCCCATATCGTGATGTCTTTTTGAAAGGCTGTGGATCCGATGGATTGCATTAGTTTTTGGTAGTTAGAATCATTTTGGATATTGTAATCTCCTTTCATGCGTTTTCTTAGATTGGCCGTATCTTTTGTCATGGCTGTCATCATATCTGTCATCTGTTTCTGAAACGCAGTGGCATCGAAAGTGGGGGATGCCGGATTGGTAGGATTAGTTAAGGTTGATCCTTTTTTATCTGAAAGGTCTTCAGAATATCCATTCACCAGCAGGTTTCCGGTAACCGGGGCAAGTTGCATGTCGGGCAGGGCAGTGAATGGGAGGGTGGCTTCCAGTTTACCTGTTAAAGCATTCCATTTTTTTACCCGGTATTTTTTTGTTGAAACATATTGTGCATTCGCCTGGCCGGTTACAGTATAGATAAATGCATCATCCGCAGAAAAAAGAACCTGTTGTACCGGGTCGCCCGCGTTTACCTTCCTGATCTCCAGCCCTGTCCTGGCATCCCAGAGGATGAAACTATTGTCGGAGCTCCCTGTTACGATCCACCTGCCGTTTGACGACATGCACAGGCTATTGATGTTGAGCTGGTGCCCCATTGGAATGGAGAGTACCGGCCTCCTGACCTGTGCGTGTATTGAGGCATGAACAAGTATACTTGCTACTAACCAATAAGCATAGATGAACTTTTGGTAAAGATGTATTTTTTTCATCTTCTTTTACATTTAAAAGGGAAAGTTCCTGTGCGAATCGTGACAGTAAGCAATCGGGAAAATGTGGTGCCTGGCAGCTATGGTAAATTACATGCGGGTTATTGGATAATATTTTTCAAACTACGGCAATTCTGTTGACAACACAAAATTTAACCAGCATCAAACGGCTGTTGAACAGGTTTCCCGTTCAATGACAGGTAACAATAAAAAAAGTAACCAGGCAAAATTACCTGGTGGATCCCGGACAAGCCATTCTTGGACTGATGGCTGGTTTACAGGGATTGTCACCATCGGCGTTGTAAGTAGATTGATCCCAGACAAACGCAAATTCGGAACTACCACCATTATTAGAATATTTCTTGTTGCCAATAGGAGAATCGTGAGCAACTCCTACGCGGATCTTGCTGGATGCATTGTTCCTTCCCGAAAGGTTGAAGGAAAGAGTGAGGGTAAATGCATCGGGTTCTTTCAACGTGGCACTTCCCCGGTACCATGCCCCGATGCCTATATCGAGATCGTTATTGGTAACCTCAACGCCTAATTGCAAAAACTGGTTGTTCTGTTGTTTGCTGCTGTTGCCGGCGATGCTGTAGGTCCAGTGTTCATTTTTACTGTTTGTATATAAAAAATTGCCCGACCATAATACAGGTAAAATACTCCTGGCTTTATCGTTGGTAGCAGTAAGTGATTCATCGGGCCTGTTGATATGCCTTGCACTAACGCCTACCAGTATACGACTGAAATCGTTGAACCGGTAATTGAAAAACATACCTGTAGAAATATCTGGATACCAGCGACCACTGTAAACCGGCAGGTCGGCCTGCGTTTGACTGCCGGGGATTGGGCCGTTAATGTCAATCTGGTCGGCGAATAAAAGGTCGCTGTAATCAACACGTCGTTGTGCCCAACCAGCCTGCATGGCACCTGTTAAGAACCATTTGGGCATTTCGCTGTTGGATGCCACCGGTGGCGCACCAGGACAGAATGTATATGCATATGAAGCATAGATGCCATTCTTCTTTAAATACCCTTCACTGGAACTGGTTACCATCAAACCAATGCCGCTTTGCAGCGATGGCAGGAATTTATCAATGGAAAAAGCTGTGTAGGTAAACCGGGAAGGGATCGACCACCATTGCCTGCGCATGATGCCACTGATGCGGAGATCGTGATCGCCTGAACCCGTTGCAGCAGGGTTGAGATATACTGGTGCCATATAGGGCTGAGAGAATACAGGATCCTGTGCCTTAACGGTAAGGGATACTTGCAATATGAAGATGATGCTTATAAGTGTTTGCTTGTTCATGTCAGCCTTTTTGAATATCATTAAAATTACTTACCTGATAATGGTGAGGAATCCCTGTTTTTCCAGGAGTTTACTTTTTGGATTCAGCATGCCTTTCCATTCTGAACCGTTGATATAATGTGCTTCAATCTGCCAATAGAATGCACCCTGTTGCGCATCCTGGCCACCGCTCCAGTTCCCGTTCCAGGGCTGGTTAGGTACACCGTTTGCATCAAGGCTGCGTGTTTCAAATACTTTTTGTCCCCAGGTATTGTAAATCACGAGGTAATAATCTTTCAGTCCTTTTCCTAAAGGAAGGAATTGCCTTAATTCCGCTTTGGCACAACCCGGACAGATGGCGTTTGGTACATACAAGTATCCTGGTACATGTAATACAAATACCGTAACAGAATCGGTTTGTGAACAACCGGTTTCAAAATCCTGTACCAGCAATTTCACGTGGTATTGACCTGTATCACCATAAGTGTAGGTGATCTCTCTTCCCGGAAGCGTTTGCCCGTTACGGTCACCTGTATACCATAAATAGGTAGAGTTCGGCAACACCTGTGATGTATCGGTAAAAGTGAAAGTACTGTTGGGTTGTTCCTGCACCAGTGAAGGAGATACAACAATATGCTGTACGGCAAGTGTCTGAATGATCACATTTCCTAATGAGGTGGTATCGCCGCAACCGAAGGAGTTGGTGGCCAGAACTTTCACATTGAAATTATTCACCGCCGTTACACCGGAAGGCGCCTGGAAGCGATAGGTAAACGGATTGCTGTTGCCAACGGAAACGTCATTGATGAACCATTCGTAATTGATGGGATCGGTACCACTGTAATTAATGGTTGCGTTAAAGCTAATTGTGGTATCGGTATTGCATGTTTTGATATTAAAAGGTGTGAATACCACCAATGGTTTTTTATTCACGGTAAACACGCTTACAGTGCTGTCTGAACAACCAGCAGCATTCACCACCACGAGTTTTACACTATCGGTGCCCGGGTTATTATAAGTATAGGATGCAGTTGGCCCGCTTACATGGAAGATTCCTGGAGGCGTACTGTTGTCATAAAAATACCAGTCAACCTGCGAGGCAGCTGCAGCGCCTCCTGCCGAAACACTGATTGTATATGGTGCACAAGGATTGGTGCCAGGGTTGATGTTTACGATGGCAGGTATAAGCGCTACTACCGTTACCTGTCGCGGTGCAGAAGTATCTGTACATACGATGCCAAATGCATTTACTTTATTGGCTACGAGCCTGATTGAATAAACACCTGGCGTGTTATAAATATGCGAAGCATTGAAACCGGTTGTGCTGGTATTGTCGCCCCAAAGCCATTCATAAGAATTTGCATTTGAAGAAGTATTGTTGGTGAATACCGTATCTCCTTCACAGATGAAATTATCATTCAGGCTGAATGCTGCTACCGGTGGCGCATACACGGTTACTTGTTTTAAGATGGTAGTGTCGCTACAGAAATTTTCCAGTTTAACAGAGACGTTGAAAACGCCGGCTGTAAAATAAGTATGGCTGATGGTTGATTGGCTGTTTGGCGTTATCTCAACCGGTGTGCCATCGCCAAAATCCCAGTTCAGGAATGTTGCGCCGGTAGAACTGTTCTGGAAGGTAACGGTATGGGCCGCACAACCATAGAGCTGACTACCGTTGATGGATACCTGCGATTGAATATTGCTGGGGGAAACTACCACATTCATATACTGGGTATCGCTGCCGCACCGGTTTGCCATGATGAGCCTGATCGGGAATGTATCTACTATGCCTGTGATATAGGTATGATACATGGTTCCCGTAGTAAAGGTAGTATCAGCAGTTCCATCACCGAAATCCCAATAATAGGTGGTAAAGGCATCCTGCCCGAATGAATTATTGATGATCGTGTCCCTGAAAGGTGAACAACCAATGGTATTGGCCGTAAACCTGGCTTTCGGGTTGGCGAATATTTTTACACTGTCGCGTTTGATAGTGGTATCACAACCCGAGAATACTTTCAGGGTGATGTAATAAGT
>JAKQKY010000106.1 GCA_029560415.1 Bacteroidota bacterium
AGTTCTTCAAAAGAACCCGGTGCAACTTCAATGCTGAATGCCTGCCTGTCGTCCGAGGCTTTACCTGGTTTTACCGGTTTCACTGGCAGATCGATTTGGTCTGTTGAAATCTTATTATTAGAAGCAGGAGATTCCTTTAAACGGGTAATGATGTCCTTGCCAGTAAAAGCCCAGCTTCGCTTAATGGTATCGAGGAAATACAGATTGTGCAAAGGATCGGCATTATTGCCCGACAAATGGATCTCCGGCTTTGCATCCGGGTTTACAAATAGTGCCTTATTGTGTTGGTATGCCAGGATCTCACACATGCCCGATGATTCAAACTGATATTTTTTTCCTGCAGAATCATACTGCATGGGAATACCAGAAACAAAAAAATCAAGCGGGTCGGTAAACTCACGGTAAAGGATAATCACAGGTCCTTTTACCTTGTTGCCATTGTCATCCAATAAGGAAGATGGTGGAAATTCGATCACCGAACCGGAGGGATGATAGATTGTTTCTCCTTTTTCGGCTTCAAAACGATATTCACTGAATGGTACATTGATAGAGGGCTGGGGCGGGTTTACTAAGGGCAGGCTTGTATCTGAAACGGGCCTATTGGCAAGTGTTTCATTGGAGGCTGGCTTTGAGCTATTATTTTGCAGGTAGGTGAATAGTATCAGCATTGCCATGCCTGCAACCATAATACCTCCCCATGTAAAAATACGGTTCTGTATAATTTTTTTGTTGATGGCTTTTGAAAATGTTTCTTTGATGCCTGCATTTTCAATGGCTTTCATAATAGCTTCCTGTACACGCAGTTCTTCCTGGAGTTCGGGATCGGTTTTGCATTGCATTTCAAAGGAAGTCCTTTCTGTTGCATCCATCTCATCGTGCAGGTAACGGTTTATTTTTTCACTGTTGTTTTGCATGAGGAATGTTTTTTAAAAGGCTTATATAATTTTCTTTTGCCTTCTGCAGGCAGCGGTACTTTTGGTTCTTGGCAACTTTATCGTCGCTGAAAGCAAGGCTGAGGGCTATCTTTTTATAGTCTTCTTTTTTAAAATAGAACAGGATCAGTAATTGCCTGCATTTTTCTCCCAACTGGTCAAATGCCTTTTTAGCTAAATAATAATTCGCTTCAGCAGTAGATTCATCTTCCAACATTTCTTTGTCTGCATCGCCTGGAGGAAATTTTTTCCGGTTCCGTAATTCCTGTAGCCAGCAATTTCTTACAATGGCCATGAGGTAATGTCTTAAAGGAACGGTCAGTTTAAAATCAGCCGACTGCACTTTGTTGCAAAGCACCACCAAGGCATCCTGGAAAATATCCTGTGCATCATCGCCGGATCCACTATTGGCCCGAATATAATTTTTTGCCATTGGGAAAACATGATACAAACCTTTCAATGCGGTGGAATAGGTACGCTGCCTCAGCTGTTCAATGATATCGTTGTCTGTCATTAATAGGGCTTATGGTATGATATGTCAGTTTTTACGAAAGGTCATCAAAATTGTGAGAAACATTCCGGTCGTTCCAAACGTCCCGAACGTTCCAAAGGTTCCGACCGTTCCGACCGTCTTGAACGTCACAAACTCTTAAACCTTTAAACCCTCAAACGTCTTAAACGTTCCAATCGTTCTGAACGCCCCGAACGCCTCAAACCCTCAAACCCTTAAACCTTTAAACCCTTAAACCCTTAAACCCTCCTCACCCTCCACTCCTGCGGCGTAATTCCATACTCCTGTTTAAACACCCTGGCAAAATATCCGGGATCGTTATAACCACATTCGAGGGCGATGGACGAGATGCTTAAAGAAGGATCTTTCAGCAGGGTAGTGGCCCTGTTCAGGCGGATCATACGGATGAATTTATTAGGAGAACATCCGGTAAGCGCTTCTAATTTCCGGTGTAGTTGTGAATGACTCATGTAAACCTGTTTGCAAAGTTGTTCTACGGTAAATTGTTCATCCGTAAAATGTGCTTCTATCACCTGCGTGACCTTCTTCACAAAATCATCTTCCGTTTTTTGAATAGCGGCTATGGGTTCGGGTGATGATGTCTGTAAATCATCTGCCTGCGGCACAACCAGTCCTGCCTGTTTGATGTACAGCTGCTGCAGGTTCTTTCTTAACTCCAGCAATTTGCGGATGCGCAGTAGCAATTCTTCTTTGTGAAATGGTTTTTCCAGGTACGCATCGGCGCCCTGTTCCAGTCCTTCCATCCGGCTTTCGATATCGGCTTTGGCCGTTAGCATGATAATGGGAATATGGCTGGTATGTTCATCTGTACGCAGTTTCCTGCACAATTCAAATCCATCTACAAAAGGCATCATCACATCAGTGATCACGAGGTCGGGAATGATCTCGGTGGCGATCTCATAACCTTCCCTTCCATCTTTACCCACAGCCAGCCGGTATTCGGGCAGGCAGGAAGCTGTATAGGCCACCACATCGGCATTGTCTTCTACCAGGAGTATCAATGGTTTTTCATTGACCATAACTTCGTTTACCCGTTCGGGTTTGGTAGCCACTTCAGTTAACATCGGTTGAATCTGCTCAAGCGATGTATTGAATGAAGTTTGATCATTCACCTCGGGTGCAATACGTTTTACCGGCAACCATACCGTGAACTCGGTGCCTTTGTTTGAGCCGGTTGGCGGACTTTTTGCTTCGATGCGACCTTCCATGAGTTTTACCAGTTCCTTGGTGAGCGACAGGCCGATCCCGGTGCCTTCTATCTTGCGGGTAAGACTGTTGTCCAATTGATAAAAACGATCGAAGATATGTTGCAGCTGGTCTTCGGGAATGCCGATGCCTGTATCTTTTACCTTCATCACCAGGATAGAACCAGCAGCATCTTTCGGATTTTTTTCTTCGCTGATGCTGATATAG